>JABEVM010000064.1 GCA_013041585.1 Chlamydiota bacterium | reverse complement strand
CTAGGGTCTTTTTTGGAAACACCAACTTCTTCTTATGGGATTATCGCAAAAAGGGATTATGACACGCAAAAGAGAAATCAGTTTTTAGAAAAGCTTTCTAAAAACCATTTCTTGCTTGTTTTCTTCGAAGGAAAAAATCCTTTTTCTGCAAAAGCCATCGAAGTAGCGGAACTTTTTGCATCCACGCACCAATGGAAATTCAAATTCGTTTCTTTAGATGGGATAGGAGTAGAAGGTTTAGAAAACTTTGAACAAGACAAAGGAATCAGTAAATTTTTTCGGATCACCTCCACCCCAGCCATGTTTGTTGTAGAACCAACAAAACAAGAAGCTCATCCTGTAGGTGTAGGTTTTCTTACAGTAAGCGAACTCGAAAAGAACATAGAAATCCAACTTGATCAAAGTTTTGAAGAAAATTTGCCAAAAGAAAATTTAGGAAAAGAAAATGAATAAGATTCTCTTGTGTGTTAGTGTTTTTTTACACTCTTTTGCCTTTTCTGGCGGAATTGAACACCAAATGGATAAATTCTTCGATACCTTTAACGTAAAATCAAATTTCAATACACCAGAATATATCAACTCTCAACTGGGAGTGCATTTTCTTGGAGGTAGTAGTGTCATAAGGACTCCAGTCTACGACGTAAATCCCATTCATATCAGCCTTCCGAAAATTTCCGCAGGCTGCGGAGGAATAGATTATACTTTAGGAGGTTTAAACATCGCCTCTAAAGACGAAATGAAAAAAGCCTTAAAAAGCGTCGTATCCAATGGAGCCAGCTATGCCTTTTTGTTGGGGCTGGAGACTGTATCTCCTGTAATTTCTTCAAATCTTAAACAGATACAAACATGGGCAAATCAACTCAACGCTATTAACATTAACTCTTGCGAGCTTGCAACAAGCATCGTACAAGGGGCATGGCCCAAGAACCAAAGAGCTTCTTCCCACATATGCGAACATGCTTCCACTTCTAATCCTTTATTCACCGATCTTATCGAAGCTAAGCACGGCTGCCGCGACACCTCTAAACAACAGCATATCGTTGACAAACTGCAAAAAGAAAACAAAAACCTCCTCATTGGTAATTACAACATAGCTTGGAAAGCTTTAGAAAATACAAGTCATGATTTAGAGACAGAAAACCTTCTTATGACGATGACAGGGACAATCGTCGTTTATCAACATCCGGGAACCGCATCTTACAGCAAGACTTTCCAACCAAAATACGAAAAAGCAATAGACCTACTTCGATTCGGGGGATCTTTATCCGATGCCTATTTGATAGAAAACGACCAGATAGGAGTTAAAATAGGGGAATTAAAAATCCTCCCTGAAAAAGGCTGGAAAAACAAAGTTTATAAAATTTTACTCTCCCTTCAACAAAAAATCATAGAAGAGAATAAAAGCAACAAAGTGTCTCTTTCTGAAGAAGAAAAGTCTCTCATCAGCGGAACACATTTTCCTATAGGAAGCCTTTTATCTTTGATGGCTCAATACAATGGTAAAGGAGGCATGCTAGCAATTGAGAGATATGCCGATTTAATTGCATATGATCATGTCATCCAGTTCGTAGAACGGGTCGTAAAAGACACCCTTCATCACGCAGAAGCCCTTCGAGAAGCTCAAGTCAGTGCCGAAAAACTAGAAGATTACATTAAAAGTATCCAACGAATACTACAAGACTTGCAAGCCTTAAACGTAAAAAATTTGCAAAACATTTCCGTCGAACATCAGCTTATCGATTATCTCATGAATGTAGACCGTAATCTTAAAGAAAGGGAAAGAGGGCTATAATGCATAGGAAAGTTATAGGAATTACTATTTGTATCCTTCTTATGGGAAGCACTGCTTGGGCGAATGATAAAGATATTGCCATCCATACCTGGGGAGGAGGGGAGTTTTTATCTATGATTTTTAACGCAATTGCAATGCTTATTTACGGCAATTCAGATAGCGGAATTGATAAGACATTTCAGGCAATTCTTCGAATTGCCCTAGGAATCGGTAGCCTTTCTGCCATATGTTCTGCATTTTTCCGCGACAAATTTGACTCTATAATCAACAATTTTGCCTTACCAGCTACATTTATTATGTGTTGTTTACTACTTCCTCGTACAACCATCTACATTAAAGACCATTTAGCAGAAAAATCAAAAGATCAAAAAGACATAGTTCTTTTTACAGTAAAAAACACGCCATTTTTTTTGGGAAAATTTGCTTCTTTAGTAAGCACTATCAATTACAACCTGACAAATGCATTAGAAAACGTAACCCATGGAACAAATGATAAACTCTATAATTGGACAGGACATATTTATGCAGGAGAGAATATTTTTCGTACGAAAAAATGCCGTATTGCTAACCCCTTAATAGAAGACAACCTTCGAGAGTTTTGTAGAGAATGCGTTTTTCGAGATTTGGGGATTGGAATTTATAGCAAACAAGATCTCATCAATTCAAAAAATGTATTACAATTCTTAGAGGAAAATACCTCTCAAATCAGAACAGTCTTTTACAAAGACATCCAAGACGGAACGGCAGTAAAAGGAGGAAGCTTTCTAACCTGCCAAGAAGCCATCAAGAAAATTCATTCTCTACTTGGGAAAACAGAAGGAAACACAAAAGAAATCATCCTTGGGGAAACTACAAGCGACCTCTCCCTACTTCTCAAAGATCAGAAAAATGCCGATATCCATCAGTTAACTAAACAACAGATCGCCATCCAACTACTTAAAGAAGAAATTCCTGGAACACTCCATTCTTTTGCTGCAAAAAGAGCGGATCTTCTACAAAAAGAAAACCAAAAAATTTTAGGAGCGTTAGGAGCCAGCTCCCTCGTTGCTATGAAAAATTGCTTCGAGGGACTAATCTACATGGTTTTTCCGATTGTAGTCATCTTTGCTCTTCTTTCTTTTGGAGTCCAAGCCTTGATCCAATGGTTACATTTTTTACTTTGGATAAACATTTGGTCTCCTTTTTATGTCGTCGTAAAATTTCTTCTGAATGTGACCTGGAAGATAAAAACTTCAACGTTCGGTGATAACTTTGGGTTGACAGTCTATACTTCAGAGGGATTGGGGGATCTATATAGCTTTATGGAATCAATTGCCTGTGTATGTATGTTCTTTATACCTTTCCTCTCATGGGTAGTTATAAAAGGCGGAGTAGGACAAATGGTACAGTTAGCTTCCTCTTTAATGGCCCCCGGTCAGTCGGCAGCAGCCACAGCCTCTGCTGAAAAAGCCTATGGAAACTACAGCTACGGAAATGTAAATTACGATAACACCAATGCTTATAGTGCATCGATGCTTCAACAAAGATATAGCGGATCTCTTTCTTATGGATCCGTTGGTATTGACGGCGGATCTGAAACGATTACTTATGCTCCATCTCAAGACGAACTCTTTGTGAAACAAGGAGACTCACATCTCAGAGAAAGTATAGCGAAATCCAATGTTTTCCAATCTTCAGTCCAAGATTCATATTCTAAATCAACCTCTGCCGTAAAAGAAACCTCTCATAACTTTTCTGATAGCTTAGCAGATACTTCAAGTAAAGCTGTTGGTTTTGTAAACGCTTTATCCCAACATTACCAAAGTGGGCAAAACTACAATGTACAAGAACAAACAAGCTTGCAAAGAGCCGCTCAGCATATTCAAGGAGTAGGGGAGGACTATGCCAAAACTCACGGTCTTCAAAAAGACGAAGCAATGCGTGAAGTGATACAAGGAGGCTTAAGTGCAAGCTTAGGAAAAGGGTGGGGAATTTTTGGAGGAAAACTTAGCGGAGATTACAATCTCAGTTCCCAAACGGGCCTTTCTTCTTCCGAATCAAACACGCGCGGAGAAAAAGCTTTTGAGTCTGACACTTTTCAAGAAAGCTTACAAACGATTGCCAATGCATCTAAAGGAGATACAGCTAGTATCATGTCAGGTGAAGATCAGAAACTTCACCAGGACTTTTCTGAATCTTACAATAAAACAGTATCTTATGCAGAACAACATAGGGCAGCGCTGCAACAACAAGAAGCTAGCGCAGAACTAAAAAGCTATTCAGAAAGTGATAACCTTAGCTATCAACAAAATCTTAATCAGCGGTTTGTTTCATTCCTTCAAGATAAATATCAGGGAGATAGTGGAAAAATCATACAAGCTATAGAAATGCCAGGGGAGTCGGAAGAGAAAAAAGTTCTTGTGAAAGAATTTATTAGTGATTTTTTACCACAAAATCATCTCAAAGATCAGGGAGGCGCTGTTAACAATTCCTTTGAATCTTATAGTGAAAACTTAAAGAAATATGATGAAAGCTCTTTTGATACAAGAGCTTATAATCTTAAAGAACAAAGCTATCTAGGTGTAAACCAAGGTGATGCCCAAAATGGGCTGGAACAAGTTCGACAGAAAGTAGAGGCCCACGATAAAATGTATCTATCAAAGGTGCAGGGAGAAAAGGGAAATATTCAATTTCAAAGCTCTCAAAAAAAAGACTCGATCAACCACGAATTAAAAAAAGAAGATCATCTCTTCTCAAATTTTATAAAAGAAAACTCTAATATCGCAAAACCATTCAAAAAAGCTGGTGATATGTATAACCAACTTTTCGGAGAAAAACCCAATTCTCCAAAGGAGTAAACAATGGATTTAAAAAATTATGACGCAGGTAAATTCATAGATAGAACGGCTTCTCAGCTTTTACATTATCTATTCCCTAAAAAGGGTCAAATAGAAGGAAGTCTAGCAAGTAAACCGTGGATGAAAAAAATACGCCTCCTCTGTTGGGGTGCGATAACTTGGACACTTCTTCTTTTAGTTTATCTTATAATGGATAGTGCGTTGGCTCCATTGCAGTTTCTTCTTGGAATTATATTTCTTGCTATGGTTTTAGGCTGTTTTCTAGTTATGGGGGTTTCAGCTCTTTTTAAACGAGATGGGTCCATATTTTATCTTTATCTCTTAAAAGGCTGCATATGGATTTTTTGCGGCTCTTTGTTATTTGCTGGAATAGGATGGCTCATGTCTTCAAGAGACAAACCGATCAATACGAAAGAAGAGAAAGTTCGTATTGAAGAAAGGCAAAGAAAGACCCAAGAGAGAGAAGCGCGTCAAAAAAGCGATGATGAACAATGGGAAGCAAGTGGAGTGTCTTCCCCAAACCCTATAGGGAAACTTCAAAAGGAGATTCAGCTAGTAGAAGAATACCAAAAGATTATTGCGGAGAAAGACAAAAAAATCCAAGCCCTGGAAAAAGCCCTTGAAGAACGTCAGTAGGTATAACTAGCATGTTAAAAAAAATCACGGAAGGAGGGCAAATTTGGGCTCATCGTATATCGATGACCAAACAGGTTCTTAAGATCGCCATTTTTTCTTCCCTAGTAATCAGCTCAGGTTTTTTTATAACAAAGACAATGTCTATCCCAAGGATATACTACCAAGCTCTCTATTATAACATTATAGCATCTATTTCCGAACCTATAGACGGATCTGTATCTGTAAATACCCAGTTTTGGAAAAAAGTGAGCAGTCAAGACAGTTCTAAAGAAGAAGTTGAAATTAAAGCTTCAAAAGTGAAAAGCCAAAGTCAAAAATATGTAAAATATCTAAAGGTTCTTACCGTCACAAACTTGGACAAAGCATTAAAGGTAGGGATTTTTTCTTTTTTTGGATTTTTAACTCTATTTCTTTTTAAAGGCATTTTATCACGTAGAAAAACCCACGTATCCGGAAAAAAAATCTGCTCACCATCAGCCCTAAAATTGAGATTACGACTTACATTTCAAGCTTCTAAAATTAAATTAGCCTCACTGCCTTTGGTAAAAAATACAGAAAACCAACACCTCTTAGTGACTGGGGCTACAGGCAGCGGAAAAACCAACACTTTTCATCACTTGTTGCCACAAATCAGAAATCAAAAACAACGAGCTATTATCGTAGACACAAGCGGGGAATATGTTGCGAAGTATTATAGAGAAGGGAAAGACATTCTCATGAATCCCTTTGATAAACGCAGTGTAGATTGGCATCCCTGGTGTGAGGGAACATCCATCTCCGATTTAAAAACTATGTCTCATATCTTAGTACCGCCTTCTAATAAAGAAGATGAAACCTTTTGGAGAAAAGGGTCTCAAGGGGTTGTTTTTGAGGCTTTGCAAAAAACCATTGATCACAAAACATCTTCACTAGTAAATCTGCTCCTCTATGAAAATCTTCCAACTTTATCTGAAGCAATGCGTGGAACAGCAGCAACAGCCTTTGCTGATATGTCTTCAGATAAAACGGCGGGATCAATACGTGCGATGCTAGCATCATTTGTAGAAAGCCTAGAGTTGTTGAAAGACACTCAAACTCCATTTTCAATAAAAAATTGGGTTCAAAATAATTCTGAAGATTCTTGGCTTTTTCTACACTGCACAGTTCAACAAAGGGCATCCGTAATACCTCTTTTATCAACGTGGGTATCTATTGCAATTTCCGGATTAATGGAAATCAAAGAACCTGATCAAAATCGCAAACTCTGGTTTGTAATGGATGAATTAGCTCGACTAAATCAACTTAAAGATTTGGAAAAGCTGGTTACAGAATGTCGCAAATACGGGGGATGTGCGGCTCTAGCTATACAAAGCCCTGCCCAACTGGAAGAAAACTACGGAAGAGAAAGAACGCGAACAATTTTAGGCAATTGTTCAACTCGTATAGCTTTCGTAGAAAATGACCCTGAAACAGCAAATTCTATTTCTAAGATCTTCGGTGAAACTGAACAGATTGAAACTCAAGAGGGGATTTCCTACGGCTCAAATTCTATCAGAGACGGGGTAAATCTCTCGTTTCAGCAAAAAGCCAAGCCTGTAGTCTCCTCTTCTTCTTTGCAGGCTTTAAAGAAGCATCAGGCTTTCATAAAGCTTCCCGGAAACCTACCAATCACAAAGATTAAGCTGAAATACCAAAATCTGCCAAAAATTAGTCCATATTTTGTGGAAAAAGGGAAGTAACTTTAAACATAAAAGACTCATATAGGAGCTATCATGTATCCAATCGTTTCAGACATACTTAGACACACAGGCCTCATACCCTCTAGTAATGCAGGAGCTACTAAGCCCACAAATTCTCAGTCTTGGGCATCTTACATTTTCTCTTTTTTCCCAAATAGGGAAACTCCCGAGCATTATAAAGAAACCTCTTATGCTTCTTTGCCAAGTAGGGAAATGAGCTCAACTCCTCGTTCAGATTTGCTGCAATCAGTTCTAACAGTAAACCAAACGACGGCTCATGCAGATTCAGTTGAAAAAACAGCCAAAGTAGCAGATTCAACTCGTACACACGAAGAAAATATATCTTTGATCTATTTTTACACGTTGTTATGCTCTTTCGAACCGTTTCCATTTAACAACGAAATTAGAATGACATCATTCGCCAGCTTGGGCCTTCCGGATATGTTAATAGGATATGATAAAAACAAAAGTTTTCATAAACAACACAACCTTTTCTCTAGAGAAAATTTAGTAGCATCTCTTCTTCCTAATAAAAATGATAAAGAGAGAATAGCTTCTATAGCAACCCATCTAGAAAGAGAATTTCAAGCTTCAGATACTGTGAAAAATTCGGGAGGATTCGATCTTCGCAATAGACAGATAGAATCGTTACCTGAAGCTATAAAATATTTCAGTAGATTAAGATCTTTTAATTTGGATCGTAATTACTTAACTAATCTACCCGGCAGTCTAGAACACGTTCCTCTCCATTCGATAGGACTATCATCAAATAATCTTACTTCAATACCTCCAGTTCTTCTGAACCACAAAACCCTAGAACTTTTGGACGTAAGCTTCAATCCCATTTCAAGTCTTCCACAACTTGCCAATTCTCCAAAACTAAGGCACCTGCATACTGATAAAAGCCAAGTAGCACTCATAGCTCATGTTAGGCGAGTAGCTCCCCATATAAAAGTAACCATAAATCCTCAAGAAAGCCATCCTGAACCCAAAAGCAAACTCTAAGCTTTTTGTAAAATTTGTATCCAACACACACATAAGGTGAAAATATGAAATTTTTGAAACAGTTTTTTCTACTCATGTCTTTTACAAGTATTCTCCTTGTTCTTCCTGGAAAGCTCTGCGCAGAACATGAAGAATCACCAGAAAAAATATACTTAGCTTACCTAAATAAACATGGATGCCAAGGATTAAGAATTCATAAAAACCCAATCTCAGAAGAAGAAAAAGCCGAAGAAGCTACTCATGCTGCTATTCTAAATATTCTACTCTCAGAAGCACAATATCAAGCGCTTGGAGAATTTATAAAATTAGAGAAAGACCTAGATTATAGAATTGAGTGGCTAAGACGTCATGCCGAAAAAGGTCATGTACATTTAATGGTCCATCTTGCGAACGACATCTGCCTCCGTTCAAATGAAAAAGGTACTTGCTCAGAGGAAGAAAAAAGAGAAGCGGTAAAATGGTATATTTTAGCAACCCATTGTGCCAACTTAGATGCCGCTTGCTCATCAGATAAAAGTATTGGCCCTTTCCTTGATGTTATTACACCAGGATGGGGGGAATGTTTACGATTGATTATTAAAGAGAATGAAGCAAACAACTTTCTTTCCCCAAAAAAAATCTTAGAGATTGTTAAAGGATGGACACCAACCGAGTCGAATCCATCTCCAATTTGGCTAACAGAATATGGAAGAACGTTTGGGGAAGGCAAGAATTCTCTTTACCCTAAAGAGACCTGGCTAGAAAGACGTAAAAAAGAGCACCTAGAAGTTATAAAAGTGGGAGAATCTCTGTAAACTATAATAACCTTATCAGAGAGGTCAACAGGAAGAAATGCTACAGAGGCGACTTTACTCTAATAAGGACACTCTATGGTTGATTGAAAACACCTAAGTCATTCAAAATGACAGTGTTTTTTCACTAAAGGTGTAAGAGTGAACCAGAGATGCTCATGTGAATTTAAAGACATCCCTATCAATTTTTGCGATGTTTTTAGAGGACAGTATTTCTTGTCTTCCTTAGAGAAGGAATCCAAGAAATTGCTATCTTTCCTTCAAAGTAGAAAATTTGATTTGTTTCCACAAATAGATGAACTTCTCGCCCCCTTCTTTTCATCTCTTGTAGACGAAATAGACCAAGTACTTCTTCCAACAATTGTTCATGAAATAGCTATCGCCAGAGAAATGGGGTTTTTAAAGGGGAAAACCCCTAAAGATCGTTACGAAAGCTTTTTTATAGAGGGTTCTTCATTTACGGATATGAGTAAAAGCATTAGTTGGAGATTTCCTCTACTATTTGCCATGATAGATCGAATCATCAAAACTGCCATGCAAAACGCTCTCGATTGCTTAGCTCATTTATCCCATGATTTAGAGTCGCTTCAAAAGAAATCCTTTTTAGAGAAAAATGACTCCTTGCAATTTCTTGATCTCTTGGGGAAGTCAGATCCTCATTTAGGGAAAAGATCGTTTTTATTGAGCTTTAAAAGTGGCAAAAAGTTGATCCACAAATCAGTAGATCTCTTTGCAGACCTCCTTTTTTCAGAATTCTTAGATAAAATCTCTTTGCCACAACCATACGATATAAAGTGTATGAAGGTAGTCCCTATAAATCATGAATATGGTTGGATAGAGTATATTTCTTATCAAGGATGTGATACTCAAGAGCAAATCCAAAATTTTTACAAAAGGGCAGGTTCCCTAATAGCTGTAGCCGACTGTTTAAATTATACAGATGGCCATTTTGAGAATCTGATTGTTTCAGGGGAATATCCTATTTTACTAGATGGAGAAACCTTTTTTCAAAACTATACAATACCGGAGCGCAAGAAGCATCAGAAGAAAAACCTCTTAGCCACATCGTTGATACAAAAACCACCATCGAAAGCCATGAAATTGGGTTATTCAGCTGCATTCCAGGTTCCTCCTGCAGAAAGATTTGAAGTTGTCTTTCCATTCGCTCTGAAAGATCAAACGGATCAAATTGAACTGCATTATAGAGGGGTAAGAAAAGATCAATTCCACAACTGTCCGTTCATCGAAAATCAGCATTTTACCGTCCATAATTATATCAAAGAACTAGTCGAGGGCTTTTCATTTACTTTTGATCAAATCAAAATGCAAAAACACGAACTACTTTCTGACAAAGCGTGGTGGGATAGCATATCCCGAACAAAATCACGCACTATTTTACGCGATACCCTTGCTTACTATTATCTTTTACGCCGCATTCAAAGGCCCGATGCTTGTATTTCTAAGGTTACAATGAAAAATATCCTGGAATCAAAGTTGGGCGAAACTCCATATACTTCTTATGAAATTTCCGAACTTATGCAAATGAATATTCCTTATTTTTATCAATATCCTGGTGAACAGCATCTTTATCATGGAAATGGCAAAAAACACCCTTTCTTATTTAGAAAGACGGGAGTAGAGGCTATGCAAGAGCAGTTAAATACTTGGAATGAAGAATACAAGAATTTCTCAATAAGAATTTTAGAAAAACATCTTGCAACAACCCCAATAATGGGAGAACTCACATTTAGCTTTTGAAATAATTTGTAGTATATGTATATTCAAATTATTTTTTAGGAGGTTGTTATGAGTTTAGCAGAATTAGAAAAGTTGCGATTTGATTGGAAATTTGTAGCCCCTTGTTTTAAATCAACCAAAGATTGCGCTACGGGAACTTGCGATATCAGCGTTTCTTCAGAAAAATTGAAGGCTCCAAAAATCCTGGCTACAAGAGATCCAAGAAATCCTCATTCGATCCAAAAGCGTTATGGCGTTTTAAGAAATGTTAGATAAAGGGTTTTCCCATACTTTCATAGTAAAGCGTGCTCTGGCTCTTGATAACCGCTAGCCTGCATGGAAAAAAGCTTGTTATAATCCCCATTTAACGCCATTAGTTTTTGGTGAGTGCCTTCTTCAGCTATCCTTCCGTCCTTTAGTAAAAGGATTCGATCACACATTTTTACAGAATTCAGTCGGTGTGTAATCAAAAAAACACTTTTGCCTTCGAATGCCAGGATAAGCCGTTGAAATATCTCATACTCGCTATTAGGATCCAGCGAAGATGTTGGCTCATCCATGACAACAATGGGGGAATTTCTAAAGAAAAGCCTGGAAATTGCAAGCTTTTGCCATTCTCCAGGTGAAAGCTCCTTTCCTGAAAATTCTTTTCCTAAAGGCGTATGAAACCCTTCCGGGAATTTTTCCAATAAATAGGTTAGGTTTGCCTTTTTAATAGCCCCATCCATTTTCCTCTTATCTACAGTTGCAGAATCGGAAAAAGAAATGTTTTCTCCTAAGCTTAGTGGATATCTTCCAAAGTCTTGAAAAACCGCTGAAAGCTGAGATCTCCAATTTTCTATATCGATCTCTTTTAAGTCTATTCCATCAATCAAAATTGATCCTTCTTGTGGATCATAAAATCTACATAATAACTTGATGATTGTAGATTTACCGGAGCCGTTAGCTCCAACAATAGCTATTTTTTCTCCTCTATGAACAGAAAAAGATAGGTTTTTTAGGATCAAATCATCTTTCTCATAGCCAAAAGACACATTACAAAATTCAATTAAGTTTACAGGGGAATTTAGCTGGTAATTACTGCTAGGAACCATTTCCTTTTGCTCAATGAACTTTTTAAATGTCTGAAAATAAGAGATCACAGGAGACAGCATGTTCATGTCTTGAATAAATGATAGGACTTCCCTATGTAAAAAGTGGAGTGATTGCATCATAACAATCACGCTAGCGATTGATAGTGCATTATTTTTCAAATTCCATAAGATCCATCCAATTGCAGCAACTTGGCCTACTACAGCAAGCAAGGAAAATGGAATAGAAGAGAAATATTGACGTTTTCTCAAAAGCCGCATTCTGCTGTAGAAAACGCTTCCTAAAGAATGAAACTTTTCAAAAAAATAGTCCCCAAAATTGTAAATTCTGATCTCTTTTGCTATATTTCGATCAAGGGTTAGGGAACATATATGGCTCATTTTTCTGGCATCTTCTGCATGAAAAAGGGAATAGTCCCATACCTTTTTTTCGGAAAAAAACGAGAAAATAACTTGGGGTAGCACACTGCAAGTAACAATAAAAGGCAGCCACCAAGAAATCGTTCCTAAGAAAATCAGTATAGAGGCAATTGTGACTAGTTCTTTCATAGAATCAGTAACAATGTACATTAAGTTAAGAGGTTTATTTTTTGTTTCTTGGCGAAGGATCGCTATCTCGTCTTGAAAAGACTTGCTTTCAAAAACCCCTATTCCAGAAAAACTGTTGGCTTTCTTCATGAGAAGGAGATTGAAATGGGAATGAATGGATTCGTTCATTCGAATACGAGTCATTTGAGAGAGAGGGGATATGATGTTTTCTAGTAAAATCAATCCCACCCAACTGATGAGAATGGTGGAAATATAGGAAAATAAAGAATCTTGTCCGATAGATTCAGTGAGCGACTTAATAATATACAAATTCATAAACGGGAGTAAGCCTTGAAGCCCTATGAAAACGATCAAAGCAAGCATGCCCCATTTTATCG
Organism: Chlamydiota bacterium; assembly: GCA_013041585.1. Classification (GTDB taxonomy): domain Bacteria; phylum Chlamydiota; class Chlamydiia; order Chlamydiales; family Rhabdochlamydiaceae; genus JABEVM01. The sequence continues at coordinate 171 of JABEVM010000064.1, read as the reverse complement.
CATGCTGAATTTCAATCACTGCCCACTTGAACGCCGAAAAGATAGTTTGGTCTCGTTTTTTCATTACTAATCTCTTAAAATTCTTCCCTTAGGGATTTGTATAACTTGGTCATTCATTTCTAGCAACAGGGCTCCTTCTTCATTGATTCCAATCATTTTACCCATCACAGT
>JABEVM010000063.1 GCA_013041585.1 Chlamydiota bacterium | reverse complement strand
TCAGAAGAAACAACTCCTAATAAAAAAACCGACATGAAACCCCCTTCGATCAATGACTATATTTTTAGAAGATCTCGTAAATACAAGCTTATGCTAGTGGAAACCTGTAAGACGCTACCTCCAGAGCGTATCAATGAAATCATTGCAAAATCTCTTATCCAAGCCCCAGCAAAAGTGGATCAAGGAATTAGAACCTTAAACGATTTGGAACAGGAACAAGCAAAGAAAATAAAATCTCGTTTATAATGTAAATAAAAAATATCGATACTTTTGAATAATATTTTAATAAGGTATAAATATGTTATCCGTTAAACACTCTCTTTTTCCAATGCCCACTTCTGCGAAGGAAGCCACTTGGTATGAACAAGTCAAAGCAACTATTCCTAAGTCACGTTATAAATTAGACCTTTCCTCCTATACAAAAGATGAAGCATTGCAAGTTCATGAAACTTTTATAAAAGAGATCATGGAAGCTTATAATAAACTTCCTAATCGCACACAAATTCCTCCTCTTTTTGATTCTACAAACAGCTCAAATGTTTCTATGAGCGGCCTAGCGGTTATTGTAACTTATTTACGAGAGAAGAAAGGCATTAAAAATCTTTTTGTATGTGAGACAAAAGAAGCCCTTCAAGTTGAATTAGAAAGGGTAAGTAAATCAAAAGGCGATTTGCGAGCAGCCTATATTATTCCGGTTTGCCACTACGAAAATTTATCCGATGAAGAGTTGAAAGAGGAAGAAACTTTTGATCCTGAAACAAAGCATATCGTTACAGTTGGAATTGAAAAGATAGGGTCTTCCATAAAAATCGTTCTTTTTGAGTCTTTGGGCACCGCGCCACATGAATTCAATCCTCGTATCATACACTCTGATGCAAAAGAATTAACAAATGCAGACATTGACTTTGGAAGCGGAATAGTATGGTATCTTTACCATAGTAACCTTGATATGAATACTACATCGGTTTATTTTTCATCTTCTCGTAGACAACGAACAGGGAATAGTTGTGAAACTTTCGCGACCAGGGATGCAATAGATTTTCTTCTATGTCCAGACTTTTTTAGTCTGATTGGGATCAAAAGAATTCATATTGAAAATACAAAAACAAAAAAAAGCATTGACGCCATACAAATTAAGTCTCTTCCACCCGTGTTTATGAAAAGCACCCAATCCGTATCAGCTATTCAAAGATATGTAGAAAAACATCCTACTCTTGCACCAAGATCCTTCCATTACCTGGATAGAACGCAAACACTTGCAGATTCACTCGCAAAACATCGGATCGTCCTACAGACGAAGAAAAATGATTCTATAGAAGAAAAAGGACAAAAAGATGCTCTGATTAGCGACACTATAGTTCTTTCCATCATTGGCGATACGATTACTAAAGGAAAAATAACCAATGAATCTACAGAAGATCCTAAACAAACTATAACGATATCATCTCAAGAACCCTCCTCAGGAAAAAGAATAGAGATCGTTCTTCCTCCCAATTCCATAGAAAGCAAAACGAGAACGCAAAAGTACAGCTCAGGTTATTCAAGTTCAGTCACAACAGGTTGGAATAGCGACTCTGATGATGATGGAGATGATCACATATCCGTCACTCCAATCAAATCCTCCAGAACGTCTGAGATCAACGACTATCTCTTTAGAAGATCTCGCAAATACAAGCTCATGCTTCTAGAAACTTGCCAAATACTACCTCCGGGTCAGATTCGTGAAATCATTGCAAAATCTCTTATCCAAGCCCCAGCAAAAGTGGATCAAGAAATTAGAACTCTAAACGATTTGCGGTATGAACAAGAAAAGAAATTCGCTGAACTGAAGATAAAATCTCGTTTATAACATGGCATGAGGCCCTTGATAGGCTAATTTGGTGATCACACTGATAGCATCAGTAGCTTTAGTCAGACCCTGCTTTGCTGCGAGTTCCAAAAAATATAGCGCCTTCTTCTCCGAAACAGGAAGGCCTATTCCATAATAGTAGCAAATCCCTAAATTGTACTGCGCATCACCGTGTCCTAGGTCAGATGCCAGCTTGAAATATTTTACAGCAAGCTCCTCGGATTTATTGATCCCTTTTCCATCAAGCAAACATACACCTAGATCATATTGCGCATCGGCAACACCGCTATCTGCTGCTTGCTGAAAAAATTGGACAGCGATTTCATAAGAAGAAAGGGATAAATAACCAAAGGCAAAATAGCATCCGATCATATAAGCAGATCTGGCATGACCACCAGCTAATGCAAGTTTGAAATAGTAAAAAGCCTCTTCCTGGGATTGCGTTACACCTAAGCCCTGATGAAGTAAAATCCCTAAATTGTACTGAGCCTTGCTATGTTCTAAATCGGCTGCTTTCTGAAGATAGGGAATTCCCTTTTCATAAGACTGACTCTCTCCCTCTCCTAGAATATACTTTCTAGCCAAAGCATATAACTTTTCTGCATCCTCATCCATCTACTTCCTCTTGAGACATCAAAGACACCTTTTCACGCTTTTGAAAAAACTACATTATCCTAGTAAAAGAGAAGATTTTTTTACATTTTCCTTAATCTAAAATCTCCTCAACTGATAGAAAAAAGATAGAGGGCGCTATGAAAAATCAAGAAAACCTATATACAGCATATCGAAAATGGCAAAGAGAAGATGCTCGCCAAAACGAAGGTATTGTCGTAGCCTCCGATATGACCCAAGAATGGCTTCTTCCCTGGTGGTGGGATCATTATTCACGCCACAATTCCCACCCTGTCTCTTTTGTTGATTTCGGCATGTCATTTGAAATGAAAAAGTGGTGTAAAGAACATGGAGAATTACTCCCTCTTCACGTAGCAGACATTTTTGTATCAGAAAGACAAGAAATTTCATCTTCGCTTGTTCAGGAATGGGAGTCTGGCAACGGAAGACAATTTTGGCCGAATCGGAATGCCTGGTTTAAAAAACCCCTCGCCTGCCTACTATCCCCATACCAAAAATCTATATGGATCGACCTAGATTGCGAGATAAAAGGTTCTATTAAAACTCTTTTTTCGCTTTGTGAAAATGCAGCAGGGATCGCCATCGCAAGAGAAGTAGTCGGTTTTAATTCGGGAGTTATCGTCTTTAAAAGAGGGATCCCCTTGATTGAAAGCTGGGCCTCTAAATCCCTTGATGAGAATCATACTTTTTTTGGAGACCAAGATATTCTTTCCAAAATTATCGAAGAAGAGAATATCGAAGTGATCGAACTCTCTCCAATCTATAACTGGAGCCGTTTTTATGAGAGCAATCCAAACGCAGTCATCCTTCACTGGCATGGACCGCATGGAAAAAGCGTAATCACCCACCAAATCATGCAGGCTAACTTAGAATCCCTTGAGCTGCTTAATAAAAAAACCTAATTTTTTGCTAACTTAGCTTTTTTCAAAACATCTACCCAAATCGGGCCCATAGTCTTCACACTTGCGATATCTAGAGTTTCGTACACAAGCAAGATAGTTCCACTTTTATGAGCGAACATACGGGTCCATCCGTGCTTTTTCTCTCTGCTTGTTTGTCTCACTATCCATTCAAAGAGTACGGAGTCAGAATCCGTTTCTAAAACATTCACACTTACCTGCTGCTTAGGGAATTGATTCTGCATTGTTTTTTCGAGTATTGCTTTATCAAAGCCTTCGCATTGCATATTGCTAGTATGTACGCCAAAAAACTCCTTCGAATCTTTCCTGGATGCATTTTCTGGGATGTAAATGATTGTTGTGCTGACTCTGTTACCTGAAGTTTGGAGGTCATTCCCTATTTTCCAACCTTGTCCATGGCTTGGTAAATAGTACTCTACATTTCCAATTGTTTCAGCAAATAGGGGACTTGCTGTTAAACATAAGATCATCGTCCAAACGTAAATCATCATTCACTCCTTACAATATAAATTAAAAAACACTAACTTTTTTCATACATAAACATCAATTAAAATGCTTTTAGTGATATATAAAAAAATATGAGAAAAAAACCATTTTGGCATTTGCCAATTGATCAGATTTATCAGCAGGTAAAGGGACATAAAGAAGGTCTTTCGAGCGCTGATGCTCTGATCCGTCTCAAAAACTATGGTCCGAACACCCTTAAGCCCCCAAGAAAAGGAAAAGGGATTACGCTCTTCTTATCTCAATTCAAAAGTCCCCTCACCCTTTTGCTTATTGGAGCTGCCATTCTTTCCTTCTTTCTTAGCGACTCAACAGATTCGATCATCATCTTTTCCATAGTGATCCTAAGTGGCCTCTTAAGCTTTTTTCAAGAACGTGGGGCTCTGAACACCTTAGAAAAATTGCTACAGATTGTAGAAAATAAAACAACCGTTCTACGAGATGGGAAAGAAGTAAAAATCTCTATTGATCATATCGTTCCAGGTGATGTCATTATTCTACGCGCGGGAGATCTAGTACCAGCTGACTCTGTCCTACTAGAAGCCAACCATTGTTTTGTTGATGAGGCAACACTCACTGGAGAGAGCTTCCCTGTTCAAAAAACCCCTTCCGGAAATTCCTTAGAAACGACTAAAGCTGACCGTGAAAATGCTCTATTTTTAGGAACGATGATTTCGAGCGGTACGGCAAAAGCCCTTGTCGTAGTTACAGGAAAAAATACTGCATACGGAGCTATTGCAGAAAGAGTTCGCTTCCGTCCTCCGGAAACTGCCTTTGAAGTCGGTGTTCGTAGGTTTGGATTTTTTTTACTCGAATTGACATTGATTTTGGTGATTACCATTTTCGCCTTTAACATCTACTTTCACAAACCCATTATAGAATCATTCTTATTTTCACTTGCGATTGCTGTGGGACTCACTCCACAACTTCTTCCGGCCATTATCTCCGTTAATTTAGCTCACGGAGCAAGAAGGATGGCAAAAAAACACGTTGTGATCAAACGGCTTGCCTCCATTGAGAATTTCGGTCAGATGAACATTCTTTGCGCAGATAAAACAGGAACTCTCACCTTAGCAGATATCAAGCTTGACAGTGTTGTAGGTGTCGATGGAAAAGAAAATCCTAAGGTGGCTCTCTATGGATTTCTCAATGCTCATTTTCAATCCGGCTATAATAATCCACTCGACAAAGCAATTCTTCAAAAAGAGAAGATTGATATTTCTAGTTGGGAAAAAGTAAGTGAGATCCCTTATGACTTTATCCGTAAAAGGCTAAGCATCGTCTGCAAAAATAAAGATAGTCATGTTATTATTTCCAAAGGCGCTTTTCCCGAAGTTCTTTCTGTTTGCAATCAGGTTGAACTTCCAGATGGCAAAACAGCCCCGCTCACATCGTATAAAGATGAAATTGAGAGCTATTACGAAAAGCAGTGTGAAAAAGGCTTCCGAACCTTGGCTGTAGCTTATGGGGAAGGAAATCAGGAAAAGAACCTTACCTTTCTTGGTTTTCTGCACTTTTCTGATCCGATCAAACCAGGTATTGCTCATACTGTTTCCGATCTTAAAAAAAAGGGAGTCAATTTAAAAATTATCACTGGAGATCACCATTCTGTGGCGCTCTTTGTAGCCTCTCAAATTGGAGTCTCGCGCGCTTCTGTCATTACCGGAGCGCAGCTGAGCCATACCAGCGACCATGCTCTCATAAAAATTGTCGAAGAGAAAAACGTATTTGCAGAAATTGAGCCAAATCAAAAAGAAAGAATCATCATGGCTCTACGTAAAGCGGGAAATATCGTTGGCTTTATAGGAGATGGTGTCAATGATGTATCAGCTCTTCATAGCGCAGATGTAGGGATAGCCGTCAATAACGGCGCAGATGCTACAAAGGAAATCGCAGACATAGTACTACTAAAGAAAGATCTTGGCGTACTTCGAGATGGAATTGAAGAAGGTAGACGTACTTTCGTAAACACAATGAAATACGTTTATATGGCCACAAGCGCAAATTTTGGTAACATGTTCAGTATGGCAGGGGCTTCTCTTTTCTTACCTTTTCTTCCCCTTCTTCCCAAACAGGTTCTTTTAACAAACTTTTTTAGCGACCTACCAGAGATGGCTCTTGCAACGGATAACGTTGATAGCGAAACCGTAGGACGTCCTGTAAAATGGGATATCCCTTTCATCCGCCGTTTTATGATGGTTTTTGGGCTCCTCAATTCTATGGCCGACTTCTTGACATTTGGTGTACTTCTCTATTTTTTTCATGCAGACGAAACTCTTTTCCGCTCGGGATGGTTTGTAGAAAATGTGGTTTCAGCAGCGCTCATTGTTTTAGCAATCCGCACACCTAGATTACTTTTTAAATCAAAACCAAGTCTTATTCTTACCATTGCAGTTTTCACAGTCGTAATTGGTATTCCTTTTCTTCCCTTCACCCCTTTCGGCAACTGGTTTAACTTAGTCCCACTCCCCACTACTTTTTATATCGCTCTTGCGGCGATTGTAGGCATCTTTATCTTCTCCGTTGAGGTCGCCAAATACTTCTTTTTCCGCAAACGTACTAATAAAAAAGAGATCAACTAATGAATTGGATATTTACTATCAGTTTTTGTTTTCTTACAACCCTTCCCTTTTTAGGAGAAGCTTGCACAGCCTTTCAACTTAAAGCGCAAGATGGCTCTTATATCTACGGTCGTTCTATGGAATTTGGTTTTAGATTGGATTCTGATTTATTGATTGTGCCACGTGATATGGAATATATAGGAACCGCTCCTGATGGCCTTGCAGGTTTGAAATGGAAAACAAAATATGGTTACGTAGGAATGAATCAATCCATTGCAAAAACCGTTGTTTCTGATGGAATGAACGAAAAGGGGCTAGTGGCAAGTCTTCTTTATCTTCCAGGATACGCTGAGTATCAAAAACCCGATTCTACAAAAACAGATAGAACCATAGGAGCGTGGGAGCTTCCTACTTTTCTCCTTGGTACTTGCTCTACGATCCAGGAAGTCAAAGCTATCCTTACCTCTATCCATGTTGCGGAGCAACCCACTCCTTACTTAGGAGATTTTGTATTACCGCTGCATTTCTACATCAGCGACTGCACGGGCGCAGTGCTTATTATCGAATATAGTAAAGGAGAAAGACATATCTATGACAATCCTCTTGGTGTACTCACAAACTCCCCTTGCTTTGATTGGCATCTAACTAATTTAGAAAATTATATAAATTTATCCCCTTCCAATGCACCTGAGCTGAATCTAGCAAATTGGACAGTGCGTAACTATGGACAAGGAAGTGGTCTTCTAGGACTACCAGGCGACTATACTCCGGCTTCACGCTTTGTAAAAGCTGTCCTTTTTTCGCAGTGGGCATCGCAGGCAAAAAATGCAACCGAAGCTGTCAATACGAGTTTTCATATTCTCAATACATTTGATATTTTCGAAGGAATTATCAGGACACAATCAAACGAAAAAAACAACATTACTCTGCCCACTACGAAAACAACCCCATCTATTGAGACTCACGAGGATATGACGGAATGGACAATTGTTCACGACAAGAGCAATCTCAAAACCTATTTCAGAACGTATGAAAGTCTTCGTATCCAAATGGTGGATTTTACAAAGATCGATTTTTCCAAAAGAGGATTTAGGAAAATTTCTTTAGCAAAGGATTTTACAATCGAAGATGTTTCTCAAAATGCAAATCCTATTGTAGAATAACTTTTGTATTACTCGAGGTCCTTTTGCTTTATTTCCGGGATCACAGGGACAAAGGTAGAAACATCAGGTTTTTTGAATCCTTTCGGATAGTCTCTTTCTAGTGCGGGCAGCCACGTTTGATTTCTACCAAAGGCAAACCATTTTCCTCTTACGATAAGTTTACCATCTGCTACCCAGAGCTCAGCGTTATAAACTTTCCCTTCTCTAGGGTCCATGATCTTTCCTTTGTACTTATAGCCGGAAGGTTCCAAGTTCCAAATAAAATCTAATCCACAATAATAAGGCTCTCCAACAACTCCTGGGGCTCTTGATTTAGGAGAGTAGATCGTTTCATCTATTTTAATACCATTGTCATCAAAGGTACCAATAATCCGACCATAATATTTGCCTTCATATTCATATACTGCCACTAAAGACCTGGCCTTGCCACTTTCTTCATCCATACTCTTCCAAAAGCCGCCAATGCTTTCAGCAAACAGCCCCGAGCAAAAAGTAAGTATGGAAAGCACGCTTAGCAGCACTTTTTCTTTCATGGCAAGATCCTCTTATATTTTTTTTGAACTTCTCTAGTTTTCTGTCTTTTACCAAGTTCTCAATATATCTTTCTATAAGCGAATTTACCGATCCCATGAAAAGTTTCGATTTTTTTCGAAGCAACATCGATTTTTTTACTATCGAATATAGATAGTAAACTACTAATTCTATTGAC
>JABEVM010000001.1 GCA_013041585.1 Chlamydiota bacterium | reverse complement strand
GTGTCTCGATAGGGAGCGTAAAGCGAGGAGGTATATTTTGCGGCATAAGAAAGAATGGATACGTCTTGAAAATTTTCTGAATCCAAGCCTTCGCGAATTTTTTGGACTCTTCCATCCATCATGTCTGAAGGAGCTACCATATCAACCCCAGCTTTCGCATGAAGAATTGACATTTGCGCTAAGATTTCGACTGTTTGATCATTAGCTACATCTTGGGATGCATTGATGATTCCATCATGTCCGTGGGATGTGTAAGGATCTAAGGCGATGTCGCTTATAACGCAAAGCGTGGGAATGGCCGCTTTAATTTCTTGGATTGCACGAATTATAAGGTTGTCATTTTCAAGAGCGTAAGATCCCAAATCATTTTTTTTGGCTTTATCTACGACAGGGAAAAGGGCAATGGCTTGTAACCCTTGCGCATGTAGTTTTTTGGCCTCTTCTAGTAAAAGATCTATACTAAAGCGAAAACATCCTGGAAGTTGGGGTAAATGCTCTTTTTTTTGTTTTCCCTCGATCACGAAAAAAGGAGCTACAAGGTCGGACTTTAGAAGAGTCGTTTCTTGGACAAGAGATCGTATGGCAAAACTTTTTCGGTTTCTTCGAGGACGTCGTAACATTTTTTTCTCCAAATAAAAAAAGGCTAGGGCAAGATGTGAGAGAATGTCAACTCCAATTTTTCTTTATTAAAATTTTTTCAAAGGAACGAGACCTAGTGAAAATTGAGCCTTAGCACTCTTTTCAGGGCCTTATAAATGCAAAATTCCTCGTTTAGATAAAATTTTCTCTTGATCCTTCCTTTCGGATATGTCAACCTTGTGATTGGTTTTGTCAATATTTATGAGGTTATCGAATGATCGAAGAATATGAAGAATTTACGGACAATCAGGTCAAAATTCTAGAACGCTATGTCACCAGTACAAAAAATAACGTTTTTGCACTTCGCAATTTGCCAGAGGTTATTAAAGGTGCTCTTTTTTCGAGATATTCCAGATCCAGTTTAGGTCTACGCTCATTACTTTTAAAAGAATTCATTTTGAATGAGGAAACTGCTTTTTCTTCCATAGTCGGACATTTTGAATCCAGAGATCACTCCCAAGTGGAGGTAGAAGATCAGCTTGTAGCGATAAAGAAAGCTCAAAATTTTTTCGACCGTATTTTAGATGGGTATGGAGATGATTCCATTGGAGAGCTCGGTGGGGCTCACCTGGCTGTAGAAAATGTTTCTATGATAGCCGCTAAGTGTTTGGAAGATAGCCGTATTGGAGGATCTCCTCTAGAAAAATCAACCAGATATATCTATTTTGATCAGAAAGTTCATGGAGAGTATCTTTTCTATCGCGAACCGATCTTGATGACTTCTGCTTATAGAGAAGTATATATAGAAACATGCAATAAACTTTTCGATGTATATTCGGCTTTAATTCCTCCCGTGACAGAACTTATTGAGAAAAGATTTCCCAAAGAGCACGATATTTCTAAAGTCGCCTATACCGCTGCTCTGCGAGCAAAGGTGTTGGATTGTTTGCGAGGTCTTTTACCTGCAAGTGCGCTGACAAATATGGGAATTTATGCGAATGGAAGATTTTTCGAAACGCTTCTTCAAAAATTGAATTGCCATACGCTTGCTGAGATGCAAGACATAGGAAAAAAGGGATTCCAAGAACTATCTAAAGTGATCCCTTCCTTTATTCGAAGAGCTGAGCAAAATCATAAATATCAAAAATCATTCAGTCAATTTTCAGAACAAATGCAAAACGAGTTAAAAGCTTTAACTCAAATGCATACACCAGCGATTGAGAAAATGAGTTCAGCAGGAGTGCGCTTGATAAGCTATGATGAGAATTGTGTAGAAAAAATTGCAGCTTCTTTACTTTTCCCACATGGCAATTCTGGATTGTTTGAGATCAATGAGCACTGTAAAAAACTTTCGGGTGAAGAGCTTGCTCGAATTCTCGATGCGGGCTGCAATTATAGAGAGAATCGTAGGCACAAGTCTCCAAGAGCTTTAGAAAATGCGGTGTTTACTTTTGAAATTGTTGCAGATTTTGGGATCTACCGGGATTTACAAAGACATCGAATGCTAACCCAAGAAAGACAGCTGCTCTCTTGTGATTATGGCTACTTTGTTCCGTCTGAAATTCGTGGAACAGAAATGGAGAAGAAATACTGCGAAGCAATGGAAGAGGCAAAAAAATCTTACGATAAGATTGCCCACGAGTTCCCTGAGGAAGCGCAATACGTTGTGCCGATGGCCTATAATGTTCATTGGTATTTTACCGTGAACTTACGGGCTCTGCAGTGGCTTTGTGAACTTCGCTCCGCTCCTGCCGGACACCCTAACTACCGTTACATAGCGCAAGAAATGGCTAAACAAGTTTCTCAGGTGTGCCCTTTATTAGAGAGATTCTTTAAGTTTGTTGACTATGAAGGGTATGAGCTTGGAAGGCTTGGACAAGAAGTTCGAACACTAGAAAAAATGAAATTAAGGCGATAGATATGAAAGGCTCTTCAGGTAGTGTTTTTGGGGGCATGCTTTTGATTACTGGCAGCTGTGTTGGCGCTGGTATGCTAGCTCTTCCTATACTCACTGGACTTGCAGGTTTTTTTCCTTCGCTATTTGTGTTTTTACTAGTTTGGGTTTTCATGACGCTCACTGGACTTCTTTTGGTAGAAGTGAATGGCTGGTTTTCGACAAAAGTCAATTTACTTTCTATGGTAGGCCATTCAATGGGGAAAGTAGGTAAAGGAATTAGCTGGGTTCTCTACTTGTTTTTATTTTACTCCCTTTTAGTCGCCTATATATCAGGAAGTGGAAGTCTTTTTTCTTCTTCTCTTCAAGGACTTTTTGGATTAAGCGTTCCTGATTGGCTTGGTAGTAGTATCTTTGTTATCTTATTTGGCTGGACGGTATACCTCGGTACAAGAACGGTCGACGTGTGCAATAGATGGCTGATGCTTGGAAAGATCCTATGCTACATGGGCCTTGTTTTGCTCGGAGTCCAATATGTTTCTCCTAAGCTTTTAGTGCGTTCTAACCCTTCCTACATGATTATTTCTTTACCGGTGCTTGTAACTGCATTTGGTTTTCATAACATGATTCCGAGCTTAACAGCTTATATGAAAGGGGATTTGCGCAAAGTCAAATTAACCATATTATACGGTAGTGTTTTCGCTTTGGTCATCTATCTTATTTGGGAAATTCTCGTTATAGGAATTGTTCCTTTAGAAGGAGAAAATGGCATTATTCGTAACTTTCAATTAGCTCAGGAGGGTTCGCAAGCAATCGCCGGAGTTTTAGGGGTTTCTTGGGTAAGCGGTTTTGCTCAAGGCCTGGCTTTTTTTGCCATTCTTACTTCATTCTTAGCACAAGCTCTGGGTCTTGTTCATTTTTTAGCGGATGGGCTACGAGTAAAGGATCGAGAAAAAGAAAACATCTGGTTATGTGTCTTGACTCTTGCCCCACCTCTATTTTTATCCATTATCTACCCTCAACTTTTTTTTAAAGCTTTAGGATTTGCAGGAGGATTTTGCGCAGTCATTCTATTTGGAATTTTTCCAGTTTGCATGATTTGGAAAGGAAGAAAAAAAGTTGATGGTAAAACGTACCGAGTTCCTGGAGGAAAACCT
>JABEVM010000062.1 GCA_013041585.1 Chlamydiota bacterium | reverse complement strand
TACTACGACTATAGAAACGCAGGCCGCTTTAACTCGAACCAAATCGGAGTAGGCCTTGAAACTCTCGGTAAGCTATTTGACTTTCGCATAAACGGCTATTTGCCCGTTGGCACAAAAATCAGCGACCCTTATGACACCACCTTTAAAACCTTTTCCGGCAACTACATGCTTTTATCGCAAAAATATCAATCTGCGATGAAAGGAGCCAATGCAGAATTAGGCTTTCACTTTGGAAAATCTAAATGGTTTGATTTCTATGCAGCAGCAGGCCCTTACTACTTTATAGGAAAAATTACCCCCGCAACATGGGGAGGAAAAGCGAGAATCGCTGGTACATTGAAAGACATTTTAACTCTAGAAATTAGCGACTCGTATGACAGAACTTTCCACAATAGATTCCAAGGACAGATTTCCTTAAACTTCTCCTTTGGTCCCAAATCAAAAATTAAAGAACAGGGACGCAGTTGCAAAGTAGCAAATACGCTAAATGATCGAATGCTCCAACCTGTGGAGAGACAAGAAATCATCGTTATTGATAAGAGAAGAAAAAATGCCATTGCTACTGATCCTGCCACAGGACGTCCTTATTTCTTTGTGTTCGTTGATAATACAAGCAGTTCTAACGGCACCTATGAAAGTCCTTACCATAGTTTGGCCCAAGCGCAGGATAACTCTTCTCCGAATAACATCATCTACGTATTCCCTGGCGATGGGACAACTAAAGGAATGGATTCAGGGATCTCTTTAAAAGCGAATCAGAAATTTTGGGGTTCTGGCGTTAGCCACTCGTTACAAACTTCTCAAGGGCTGATCTCGATTCCTGCACAAAGCAGCTCTTCCCCGACGATTACAAATACCAATATCAATACTGATGGCAATGCGATCACACTTGCCACTAATAACGTCATAAGCGGTTTTACCATTACGTCTGCTATGAATGATGCCATCTATGGGACCGATCCTCAAAGCTTAGAAGTCTCTTCTTGCACGATCGAAAACACTACTACTTATGCGATTGAGGCTTCCTTTCCTGGCAATGCCTCCATATCATTAAAGAACAATCAGTTTTTGAACAACACCAATGGAATCTTTTTGACACTTAATGGGACATCTAACGTTATCTGCTTGAATAATACGTTTACAAATCAAACTTCTGTCTCTAGTTTTTCTCTAGAGATGCAGGCAAACAATAATTTTATAACTGCCCATATCGAAAATAACGCCTTTACCAACAATACAACCGGCAGTACCCGGTTTAGCCTCAATAATGTCGCCTATGCTAATATCAACTTGCTTAACAATACGATTGCAAACAATGGAATAGGATCTCAGGGAGGAGGCTTAGGGTCGAGCTTTGTTGTTGCCCTGAATGACAATACCACTACCCAGAATTGCTCAATCGTATTAAGAGGTAATTCCTTCTCTGGCAATGCTTCGAATTCTCTTTACTTACATACTTCTGGCACATTTACAAATCTTGACATCAACGCATCTTCGAACACAATGTCTAATAATGGAGGTTCCGCCCTAGTCCTTGCGACCCCAGTCAGTGCTTTGACACTAGTTGCAACAAACAACATAATTACGAAATGTAATGATAATGGAATCGCAGTAATCAGTTCCGGCCTTACTCCATCTGGTACTATTACAATCAGCAATAACACCATTACAGATATTGGAAAAGCCTCGAACGGAATTGCTATAAATCAAGATTTCTCAAAGCTTGATCTATACATATTGAATAACGTAATTAACAGGTGCGAAGGAACGGGAATCATCAGTTATGCCCCTACTGGTATCGATGCTTTAACCCTGAATGTTTCTGGCAATACGATCAACAACTGTCAAAACTTATCATCAAATGCTGCTCCAGGCCTTGATATAGAGCAATACACAAACCTTGTGAGCTTTGTTACTAACAATACTCTCTCAAACAATACAGGCGTAGCTGTACTCATCGGTTCAGGCCTAACGAACCCTACAACTTGCCTAAATCTTACCGGTAACAATAGCAGCACCGATTATCTTTTTACCAATCTAACTGGTGGTGTCTTCAATCTAAGCCCATGCAATATAAACTCCGTTAACGTAGGCATAATCAACACCTCAGGCGCAATCACTCCAGTCCAATCCTGTTCTGATGCCACTCCCTGTCCTCCTTAAACCGTGGACAGTTTGCGTCAATAACCACTCATTTACGACATTATTGGAGTATTGGCTAAAAAAGCTCATGTCGGTCGTGAAAGCCTTTACAAAATGCTTTCGGAACTGGTAATCCTAAATGGCACACTCTGGTTTCTCTATGTCTGGCGATGGGACTTAATCTTAGGTTGAGTTGAAAAGTTCGTAAATTCGGTTGTCTGCATCATTTTGAAATTATCCGTTTTTGCATTGGAAAAGAAATTACTTTAAAGAAGATTGAAAAAAGTGAAAAAAAAAGAAGCTTACTGGACTATTTGTCCGAAATGTTATGGACGCGGCAAAAAAAACTTGAGGCTCCGTAAGAAATCGAGAATCCGCTACCAAATAGCAATTAATGAATTTGAAAAAACTAAGGGTGAAGGAAAGCCTTCGGTTCGCCCTAAAGTTACTCAATTTTTATGCGATAATTGCAGTGGATCTGGCTTGATTCCTGCCACTAGTTGCCCCACAGCAGATTCAAAAAACTATCCACATGTAGCAATTATTGGTGCAGGTATAGGAGGCGTGGCGCTTGCTGTAGCTTGTTTGCATCGTGGTATTCCATTTACCCTTTATGAACGCGATAGCAGTTTCGATGCACGAGCTCAGGGCTACGGACTTACCTTGCAACAAGCAAGTAACGCAATTAAAGGATTGGGTCTTTTCTCTTTAAAAGACGGAGTTAATTCCACACGCCATGTGGTGCTTACTACAGAAGGAAAAGAAATTACTGAATGGGGAATGAGGACGCATTCAAACATTAAAAAGTCTCCAAAGCGTAGAAATGTGCATATCCCGCGACAGGCCTTGCGCTTAGCGTTGCTTGAGCAATTGGGCGACCATGATGTCGTGCAATGGGGGTACCGCTTAGTTGGTTTTAAACAATATGAAGATAAAAGTGTTGAGCTAAGCTTTCAAGTTAACGGGGAGATGAAGAATGCCAAGGCAGATTTGGTGGTGGGCGCCGATGGTATTCGTAGTGTTGTGCGCAGCTTGTTGATTGGTGAGGATATTACTCCTTTACGTTACCTGGGTTATATAGTAATTTTGGGCATTTGTTCTTTAGAGGCTCTTAAGGGTGTTGAGAGTTCTTTGCTCGACTCAGCAACAGTGTTTCAAACCGTCAACGGCCATGAGCGAATCTACGTGATGCCTTACTCGTCAGACTCGGTAATGTGGCAATTTAGTTTCCCCATGTCCGAAGAAGAAGCTAAGGCCTTGAGTTCACAAGGAGCTGAGGCACTTAAAGAAGAAGCTTGTCGTAGAGCACAGTGGCATAAGCCCATTCCTCAAATTTTATCAGCAACCCTGCCAGCACAAATTTCAGGTTATCCCGTGTATGACCGAGAATTACTCAAGCCGGAATTATTGGAAAAAGCAGGAGCAGTTACTTTGATTGGAGATGCAGCTCACCCTATGAGTCCATTTAAAGGACAAGGTGCAAATCAAGCTCTGTTAGATGCACTGGCACTGGCTCGTACCATTTCAATAGCATGTACTCCCTTTTCTAAATGGCGAGAAACCGGAGTGAGAGAAATTGTACTAACTGAATTTGAAGAAGAAATGTTAGCACGTAGCGCTTCTAAAGTGAAGGATTCAGCTGAGGCTGTGGAACTTCTACATTCCAAAGATGTGCTACGTGAAGGTTATGAACCTAAAGGACGCTCTTTACGAAGTAACAATCTGTAATTAGGGTCAAACCTGACATTCTGACGTTTTTAGGTTTATCGTTAATGAGAAAGTTTACGTTGTTCTAAAACATTCAGACGCATGCCTTAACTGGTTGAGTTGGATATATGGAGAGTTGGAGATTTTCAGAAAGAAACTCCAGGTACAAGATTCGAACTTGCGACCAATGAATTAACAGCCCGTCTTACAGTATAACTCTGAACGATAGAGATTTAACCAGAATCGCACTTTCCTCTCAAGTCCCATTCAGAAAGGCGCTAAAATGCTCACTTTGTTTCAGGTCATTTGCGGAAAAAATATGGAAAATTTGAAATGATCTATATCTCTTCGCGCTTAAAAGATTCTCTGTTTGCCATAACTTTGTTTAGAACCTCGCATAGTTCTTCTTCCGAATGAGCTAGCTCTTCTCTCTTGCGACACTCTTCAAACTTTGCATATTCGGATAATGCAAGCTCTTTGGCCATCTCAGCAGAAATTTTTCCGGCATGAGTTAGAATTTTGTCATCATTAAGTTGAATGAAGGCATCCAACTTAGTTTTCCAGTCAGCCATGTACAGTATCTTGCGTTGACGGGCTTGCCGTTCAGCAAAATCCAAATATTGGCTCACTAACAGTTCCAAATCTTTGATTTCTTCATGCTTCAAATAGTTTTTGGCGATCTCGACATCATATTTTGTTAGCTTTTTTCCTCGACCAGCACCATCCCAAGTCATAAGCCCCATATTCGGATTAGAAGCGTTAGCTCGTTTGTGAATGATTTCAGCAGCCGTAAATCCAGTAACAGCGTAGAGAAGCTTATTTTGCACTGTCTTAAAAAACTCTTGGGTCATCGAATGTTGTGAGTCGTAGTCAGCACTGAGTGTATAGATATCCCTGATTTTTTGGTAAAACCGCTTCTCTGATAACCGAATCGCACGAATACGATCCAAGAGTTCGTCAAAGTAGTCCATCCCTCCAGGTTTGCTTAACCGTTCGTCATCCAATGTAAAACCCTTAACAATATATTCTTTAAGTCGTTGAGTTGCCCATTGTCTGAATTGAGTACCCCGATGAGAGTTCACCCGATAACCAACAGCTATAATCACTTCTAAACGATAGAGTTGTGTTCGATAGTTTTTGCCGTCGGAAGCAGTTATTAAGGATTCCTTACTAACTGAATCCTGGGAGATTTCACCTTCGGAGAAAATATTTTTTAAATGTATATTGATGTTTTGTGGTGTCGTTTGAAACAACTCGGCCATCCCCTTTTGACTGAGCCAGACAGTCTCATCTTCAAGACGCACTTCAATCCGTTGGCGCCCATCTTCAGTTTGATATAGAAGAAATTGACTTTTATCAGACATAAATTATCTCCTATTTGTCAACCAAGAATATTTCGGAAACAGCGCTCATTCGTCATTCTGATCTTTTAATTAATCTTGCGAAAGTCTACAAAGTAGGACAAATTTTTCCTAGAAAACCTTGGTGATAAAGCAGGGTGTATTTTAGAACACCTCTTTTCCTATGCTTTTGTATAGAAAAACTCCGGGTGCAAGATTCGAACTTGCGACCAATGGATTAACAGTCTTACTAATTGCCGTACCCGACAGTAGTTCATAACATGTAACAAGACTAATCTTAAGGTATTAGAGAATTCCATTCAATGTAGAAATCCGTGAAGTCCTGTATGGTTTTATAGGATATTGCAGCAAAAATGTAGCATTTTGGATAGCGAGTGAATTAACGGAATCTCCTATGAGAGGCCTGCACCAGCATATTCTTTTGGAAGAAAGCGATCTAACAAAATAATTTCATCTACAACTAGAAGTGTAGAGGCAATTTTTACTTGGAGGATAGCCCGGCCTGGCCTAATGTGTTTTCCTCCATCACGTAAACAACCAAAGATATAACTCGGGTCTACATATAACTGATTCTCTTTTGTTTTTAGAACTGTGCGCTTCCATTCTTGCGGGTCATTTCCAGCTACACCTGAACGCTCCTTTTTCTCTAGGGAAAGAGCATCAACGAAGAAACTATGGAATAATATTGCCCTTTTTCCGCAAATTGTTATTTGGGCTTTTAATCGCATGTTTCCTCTTAGTTACGTTTAATAATTCGCTGATAGTAATTCTCTAGTACGGTCTTGAATAAGACACCATTCTCCGTCATTATTACCAATCGATGAAAAGAATGGTATAGCCGAAATCTTTACTTCGGGCCAAAGCTTGCCACCGTTTTCAAATTCATCTAAAATGGCTGTCGAAATTGCCCAGACGGCAATGTACGCCTTAGATTCTTTCAGACGTTTCAAAGCTATTTCAGATTGTCGAATTCCTCCACCAACTCCCTGCATTGCCATGCGTCCTCTCCGAAACACATACCATTCTCCCGTTACCTTAGATTCTAAAACTAAACAAGCTTGGTTCCAAAATGAATCTATCGCTTCTTTTTCAATTAAAATATGTGCAATTGGATTTGCTATACGTGGAAGAATTTTTTCTAAATCTATATAGACATCAAACGTCTGAAAAAGTTTTGTTTTTACTTCAAGAGCTAAATTCTCGAAAAAAGGTTTTCGCATATTTTTACAATCTTTATATTTTTTTAGTTTTAATATTCGTTTGTCTATTATTTTACCAAATTTATTTGAAAGCCACCCAGATATAATATCGAGTCCGAATTCAGATAATAACATATGTTTTCCTCTATATTTAACTTTTCTAAAAATGTTGACTGAAGAAAAAGAAACCCGGCAGCCCTTTCTACTTTGTCCACAGCCGTTAGAAACTCATCTATTGAATGTCTATCAAGCATTTCCTTATTGGGTAATATAAACGCAGCTAAAGACTTTAAACCCGCCTCAGCATTGGTAAATATAACCTTGAAAAAGCGAGTAGGAACGGCTACATGATTCTCTCCTATAACTTCATATTTTACATACATTTTCCCTTCTTCTTCATAAGACATATAAAGAAGACCTGTATAAACATGAAGCACTTATACTGTTTTACAAGATCCCTAACATGTTTTTCGAAAGAGCTCCAAAGAACTCGGTTAAATTGAGGCAGCTGGGGGCTTATGTTGGATAGATAGATAGAAGGTTTCTTGAAGAGCTTGTTCAGTAAAGCTTGCATGTGCAGCAGGACACAAATGACCACGATCAAATCCAGACTTGTTATAATCTTGTAAGGAAGACTGTAGCT
This sequence comes from Chlamydiota bacterium, assembly GCA_013041585.1. Taxonomy (GTDB): domain Bacteria; phylum Chlamydiota; class Chlamydiia; order Chlamydiales; family Rhabdochlamydiaceae; genus JABEVM01. The sequence goes on along the minus strand of JABEVM010000062.1, from coordinate 6,181 downwards.
TTTTAGGAATTAGTGGATCGCTCTTAAATTTCATATTTCTTCTATCTGCGTGTTTTTGCAGAGATTCTTCTGTGAGATGCTCATAAACCCAACGAGCTTGGCGACGTTGACCATCATAGGACAGGAAGTATGCTTGACACTCTATTAGATATTCCGAGATGGGGAGGGGTTTCACGTCCTGGATTTTGAAACAAACAAACATTGAGGAAACAAGGACTAATAAACCTAGGCTAACATAAATTTTCTTCATCTTTTACACTCCATGCAGATGTTTACGAAAAAGATTTTATGTATTAGACAAAAGAGCTGACTCTTTGAAGTTTTATAGTCTAATTTTAGACTTTGAACATCTTAGGCTATGCAAGGAAGATTTCGATCATTATTTGCTTAGTTTGTTCACAAATTACTTTAATTTCCTCTATGGAAAAATCTTCTCTTGCATCTAAAGCACAACTTTCAAAGAATCCTGCAAACTTTTGAATTTTATCTGATAACTCTGGGATCGATAAAGAATCCTCATGATCAAGAAATTTTTGTCTTACGTTTTGCGCAAGAATTCCACCTATTTCTACAACTTTTATTTTCTGCAAACTTTTCTCAATAATCACAAGATTAAGTAACAAGTTTCTGATTCGTAAATAACCAGGTACACTAGGATTTATGGCTGAACTAAAAATACTAGATTTGTTCCTTTGTTCATCGATAAAAAACGTTAGCCACAGATCGGGGTCAATCGTCTCAGAAAAGGTCAAATCTATCAGTACCATAGGTGTTTGAAAAGAATATAATAACCTTGATTCTAAGGCTCTATATTCTACAAGTTGTTGACAAGAAATATGTTGGGATGGATCGGCAGGATTATCCATTTCGTATTTCAATTGAATAAATTTAGCCTTATGCGTTTCAAAATTTTGAAAAAATTCTCTCACCTTCTGCTTTTCTTCCAGCTTGTATCTCCCCCATTTGAGAGGAGCATAATGATAGGTATAATCATAAAAAATAGGTTCTCCTTTGGCTATTCCATACGGATCTGCAACAAAAAACACTTTTCTACACTTCTGACCTGCTGTGTTAAATAAATCAAAAGAAATTACGTTCGGAAAACCATCATTAATGTATCTTGTCCAATTACCTTCACTCCCAGCATCTACAGAAATTGTATAATCATCGCAATCTTCTAAAATAAAAGAATAATCAGATGTTGCACTGCCTTTTTGCACATTAGTAATCCTTCCTGCGTACTCTCCAACCAAAGCATAGGGAGCTAGCTGTTGTCCTGCAACAACACCAAAAGAAATAGGAGCGTCTTGAGTTATCTTTTCCTCTCTAATAATCATAGAAGGAGGCGCTGATTGTAATTGAGGATAAAACTGTGTTCTAATTTCATGCTGAGAAAAGCTTTGTCCTCTTATGTGCGGGTCAGCTGTCCAAAGAGAACGGAGAAGATTTTCTGACCATCTGTTCTCTTCTACATAATTTACATTTAACCGTGTTGATAAATTATTTTCAGTTATTTCTTCTTGTTCGATCTCACCAAAACTTTGGTAGTAAAGAAGTGACCGCTTAGCAGCTTTTTCCATTCCAACTAGTCGTTGCAGATCTTTATAAGTTCCATCTAGGTTTGTTTTGGCAGCAGAATCAGCACCTTTCTTTAAGAAAACATTAACCAATAAATTCGATACTAAAGCTGCATGATGGAGCGGAGTCCACCCGTATTTATCTTTTGCAGCTATACTGGCACCTGCATCTAATAGCTTTACAACTACCACTACATTTCGATTTTTCATCACTGCAATATGAAGAGCTGTTAGTTGGTGAGTGGAAAAAGCTGAATTAAGCTGAGGAGATCTTCCTTTTTTTAATGTTTCAATGAAATTGCAAATAGATTGATCTGATCCATTTAATGCGATCAAATATTTCAAGCTGTGTTCTGTAATAGCTGTTTTCTCGCTTAGAGAAATTGTGTAGTCACTTTTCTTAGTAGCTTGTATATAGTTTTCTTCTGAAAAAAAGGACTTCCATTGCTCGTTTGATAATACCGACTTGGGAAGAACGCTCATAAATAACCATCCTCATTTTAGGAATTGTCAATTTTATATTTTAAGATTATTTAAAGAAATTAAATTTTCAAAAAGCAGACTTAGCAATACACTCCCATCCTCTATAATCAACGCAGTAATAGTAGTCGGGAAACTGTTCACCCCACAAATAACACTGTTGTCCAAGAAGAATTGGTATGGCGTCTTGCAAGTCCAAATTGGAATTGTATGATAGCTCGTTGAGAAGGATTTCGTAAGTTAAATAAAATCCGAAATTCACATCTTCCAAACGCTGATAAGAACCTGCCATGAGACGCTCGCTTATTGGAAAAACATCTAAGGAATTTCTAAGATCGTATTTATCTTCTACCGGCTCCCAACTTTTAGGTAACATTTATCCAAAAATCCTTTCGTTCATGCTTGCTACAACTCCGGCAGTATGGCTTTCACTTAAATGAGCATATCTTTTCACCATCGAAAGAGTTTTATGTCCTAAGATCTCTGCAATTTCTGCTAAAGACGCCTTATTCATGGCAAGATAAGAGGCTGCCGTATGCCTTAGATCGTGCCAACGAAAATCCTTAATACCGGTTTCTGCTAGAACCTTTTCCCAGGAAAAACGCAGATCGATTGGTTTTCGAGGATTTTTACCCGGAAACAGCAAGTTCGTAGCAATGTTGCGCTTGGAATCAAGCTCTTTAAGCAGTTGCAAAGCCAACCCAGCAATAGGGATAGCGCGACGCTCTCCATTTTTTGTTTCCTGTAAAACAACACGACCGTTACGTAAATCCACATCAGACCATCTGAGGTTCATAAGCTCCGCTTGTCTCATACCAGTTGAAAGAGCTAAAACAACCGAGATATAAAGAAAGGGATTAAAACTCGATTTACATGCAGCTAACAGGCTAGCTCTTTCATCTTCGGAAAGGAAGCGTACTCTCCCTCTTGGTTCCCTTGGTTTTGTTACCTTACGCATAGGTGAATCTTCAAGCCAACCCCATTCTTTAACTGCGATTGTAAAAACATGACTGAGCGCAGCTAAATAACGAACTACGGTTGAAGAACTACGAAGCCCCCCTCGTACCGTAGTTTCTTTAAGTAATTTATCTCTTTTTTCTGCAATTAAGGAAGGCGTTACATCGGAGAGTAGTCTGCAACCAATTTCTTGCCTCCACCATAAAAGTTGAGTTCCCTGGCGTTGGATGCAATTTCTCTTAGTCGGCAGTACGTTCTCAATGTATCGATCAATCATTTTAGCCAAGGTATGCTTTTTGGCTTCAGTTGTCTTAAAGTGTCGCCCCTCTCGAATGGCCACCTCAGTTTCTTGAATCCATTTTTTAGCATCAGTGACCCTTGCAAAAGACCCACATTGGGGATCGTACCCTTTGAGTCTAATCTGTACGTAGTAACGAGTTTTTCCGTCTTTGTCCTTACGTTCTTTAATCGATGCCATAAAATCCTCTAAAGTTTGAAAAATTCTAAAGCAATAGGCAATAATTAACAACAGGAGATCAACAATCTTATGTTGTTGATATGAATTTACAAATGAACACTGTAAAGAAAAGATGAAGATTCCCCACTTTTTCCCCACTTAATTCTAAAAAACACATATTCTGCGCTAGAGTTATTGCACTCATGCTTTTTCGATTGTTTATTGCTGCTTGTTGTGGAAAGATGGGAAAAAAATGGGAAAACCAGAGGTTAGGAAAACAAAAAAGCACCTAAGAATCTCTTCTTAGGTGCCTGTATATCAAGATCTCCGGGTGCAAGATTCGAACTTGCGACCAATGGATTAACAGTCCACTGCTCTACCGCTGAGCTAACCCGGAATAGAGCCAAAATCTTAAAAAAAACCTTTTTTAAATGCAACTAATTTGCTCAAAATCTTGCAGAAGTCTATTCTTCCTAGAAAAAGCAAAGAAATATTTTCATGGAACAAATCTACGGCTACATAGAGAGTATCGTCTTTTCCGAAGAGGAAAAGGGGTTCACCGTTGCAAGGCTCAAAGAGCCAAAAAAAGCTGACCTTACCTGTATTGTTGGCTATATGCCCTCCATCCAGCCTGGTGAGACAATCACATGCAAAGGCGCTTGGAAGACCCATCCACACCATGGAAAACAATTTGAAGTCAGCGAGTTTGTGACAACAGCACCTTCTGATGTCGTGGGCATACAAAAATATTTAGAATCCGGCCTTATTAAAGGAATTGGCCCCGCTTACGCTGAAAAAATCGTAAAACAGTTTGGCCTTAAAACCCTTGATATCATTGATGAGACCCCCCATAGGCTTTTAGAAATCCCCGGCATTGGTGATAAACGAGTGGAAAAAATTATTTCCTGCTGGGACCAGCAAAAATCAATCAGGTCTGTGATGATTTTTCTGCGCTCGCATCAAGTAAGCCCCGCCTATGCGCAAAAAATCTATAAAACGTACGGCGATAAAAGTATTGAAAAAGTGCAAAGTAACCCCTATGCGCTTGCCAAAGAGATCTTTGGCATCGGGTTTAAAACAGCGGACAAAATTGCAAACAGTTTAGGGATCCCGCTCGACTCCCCCATTCGAATCAAAGCAGCCATTGAACATATGCTTTGGGAAGTGAGCAATGAAGGGCATGTATGCTATCCTAAACCCGATCTATTACAAGATATCGCAACCCTTCTAGAACTTTCCGGTTTAAAAGTTGAAGCCGCTCTTAAAGAACTCACTGAGCAAGGAGATGTAGTGCTGCAAGAGGAGATGCTATGGGTAAAACCTTTGTATCTTTGCGAAATTGGAATTGCGAGGGAAATCGCTCGTTTAAATCAGTATCCGTCGCAGCTGAGAACTGTTCACTTAGAAAAAGCAATTGAATGGGTACAGCAAAAACTCTCTATACAGCTAGCTCCTGAACAAAAAATCGCAGTACAAGAAGCCCTTCTTAAGAAACAGCATATCATCACAGGAGGGCCCGGTACTGGAAAAAGCACGATTACGAAAGCAATCCTCGCTATCACAGAGAAGCTCACTGATAAAATTCTTCTTGCAGCCCCAACAGGAAGAGCTGCCAAACGAATGACGGAGATCACAAGAAAAAAAGCATTTACAATCCATAGCCTTCTTGAAATGAATTTCCAAGCCGGCGGTTTTAAAAGAAATAGAGAAAACCCGTTAGTTTGCGATCTTTTGATTGTAGATGAATCAAGTATGATCGATACACAGCTAATGTACCATCTACTTAAAGCAATACCCAATTCAGCAAGGGTGATCTTTATCGGAGATATAGACCAGCTTCCAAGCGTGGGACCTGGAAATGTTTTAAAAGATATGATCTCTTCAGAAAGGATCGGGGTTACGCAGCTTAAACAAATCTTTCGCCAAGCAGCAGGCTCGCGCATTATCACCAATGCCCACAGGATCAACCAAGGTGAATTCCCAGATATTTCCTATGCACCTAAAAACGACTTTATTTTTATTGAAAAAGAAACTCCCGAAGAAATTGCAAGCGCAATCGTAGAACTCGTAAAAAACCGCCTTACGAAAAATTATAGGTTTCACAGATTTGATGATATTCAAGTCCTCTCCCCCATGAAACGGGGCATAATTGGGTGTGAAAATCTCAATATGCTTCTGCAAAAGGAATTAAATCCAAGCATGACTCCCCTGCTTCGCATGGGGCAAGCTTTTCATGTAGGTGATAAGGTCATGCAGATTCGCAACAACTACCAAAAGCATGTTTATAACGGTGATGTAGGTAAGATCGTAGCCTTAGATATGACAGAACAAGAATTGCAAGTCCTATTCGATGGGAAAACCGTTACCTATGATTTTACTGAGCTCGATGAACTTACCCTAGCGTACGCTGTCTCGATTCATAAATACCAAGGTAGTGAATGCCCCTGTATTATTATTCCCATTCACATTTCTCATTTTAAGCTCCTCAACCGCAACTTAATTTATACCGGAGTTACAAGAGGAAAAAGACTAGTAATTCTCTTAGGATCGAAAAAAGCCTTGGCAATCGGTGTAAAAAACGAAGAAGTCAAAAAAAGAAACACTGGGCTCGTCCAAGCTTTATTACAGTTTTTACCAGAGACCCTTACCTTAAAACAATCACAAGCCTTGCAAGTCACGTAAGCCATTACACTATTGGCAACTCAAGTAC
>JABEVM010000061.1 GCA_013041585.1 Chlamydiota bacterium | reverse complement strand
TATTGAATATCAATATGTTATATTAAGGCATAGATTGTAAATAAGAAGTAAGCACCTGATAATCAAGGAATTAACTATTATCAGGTGACAGGCTATTGAAAAAAGACCTCTAAAGCTTTGATTTTGAGGAAATGGGTTAGACTGAGCCTATTTACAAGGTTATAACACTTCCTTCCCATCATCTATAAAGGCAAGCTGTGGGATACGAAAATCGATAATCTTTTCATGGACTGTGGTGATTGGAGCTTCTCTAAATTTAGTCCGTAGTTGCAGGTAGTTCACAAGCTCTTGTTTATACCCTTTTGTGCTCAGGCGCAAAATGATAGGAAGCTTTACGTTTTTGTCTTCTTTTCCTTCATCGATGAGATCCTCTACAATTTTCAATACAATTTCCCGTTTACCGTAGCTTTCGGCGAAAGCTGAAGATACATCGATACGTTTAACCGTAAATGCATCTCGAAAAACGGATTGATCTAAATACTGCAAAATAGCAAATCCTAAATCGATATGTTTTCCTTGCACTCTCTCTAGTAGGGAAGCGCTTTTTATATTATCTTGCACCCCCAAATAAATCTCCGGCAGGGTTTTTGGTGAAAAAAAAGGGACAACTGGAAAAAGGTATCCTTCTGCATCAATAAAAGTATTTGTGTAGTCATAAAACCAAGCAAGTGGAGTACGCGCTGTGTAATCGATATAAATTGTATTTGGAGGAATGAGCTTTACACTTGCTTTTTTGATGATCGGGGAAGAGAGCAATTTTTTTTCTGCATTTTGTAGATCATACTGATAGATATTGATCGGCTTATCAACGCTCAAGTCCAGAAGCTCGCAAAGATATATGCTCTTTAAGGGTTCTTTTTCCGGACCTGTTTGTACAATCCATTTTAGAAAGTAGGTAGGGCTTGTCTTCTTATTTTGTTTGGAATGAACAAAATATTGTAAAGAGGCATATCCAAAAGAAGTACATAAGATTACAGACACAACAATCCATGCAACGCTTTGTACCAGAGGGATTTTATGTTGCCACCAGGAATTTTCGTTCATATCAATCTTTCAATAACCTGCGGACCTATTTTTGTAATATCCCCAGCGCCAAGTGTCAAAACAACATCGTTTGGACGAACAAATTTCTGGAGAAAAGAAACTAAGTCTTCTTTTGCGACATACTGCAAAGATTTAGCATGATTCTTTCTTATTACTTCTACTAAAGCTTGGCTATTTATTCCTTCGATCGGCTCCTCTCCTGCTGAATAAATATCTGTGATAATAAGTTCATCTGCTTTGGAAAAGGCATTTGCAAAATCTTGCATGCAATCCTTTGTTCTTGTGTATCTATGCGGCTGAAAGACGACAACAAGTCTTTGGGATTGGACGGCCGTTTTCGTGGCTAAAAGGGTCGCTGCAATTTCATTTGGGTGATGACCATAGTCATCATAAAAGACAATTTGCGAAGCTTCTCCCTTTTTTTCCATGCGTCTTCCCACACCTTCAAAACTTTGAAGCGCGCTCCGAATCTCATTTTCTGGAAATCTAAGCTGCAATAAAAGACCGAAAACTGCGCAGGCATTTAAGACATTATGTCTTCCAGTCAGAGGAATGAGTATATCTTCATATTTTTTTCCTAGGAAATGACAAGTAAACTTTGTCTGCCACCCAACTTGAATAAAACTCTCGATCCGAAGTGTAGCCCCTTCCTCAAAACCATAGCTGATTCCATCAATAGCGGCTTTCCTAAGTAAAAGGCTGTCTCGGCACCAAAAAAGGTATTCTGGGCGATCAATTTGTTTAGAGAATTGTTTGAACCCTAAGATAAGAGCTTCCGGCGTCTTCCAAAAATTTAAATGGTCGTTACCAATATTCGTAATGATAGCTCCCATCCCCCCGTAGCGTAAAAAAGTTCCATCGCTTTCATCAGCCTCCGCGACAAAATATTTTCCACTTCCATGATGACCATTGGTACCAAGACTTTTAACGATTCCTCCAATGGCAAAAGAAGGGTCTGTATTATTTGCTTTGAGGGCGTGGGCTAAAAGAGAAGAGGTTGTTGTCTTTCCATGGCTTCCTGCAACAAGAAGCGCAGATTTTCCATGAAGAAGATGAGCTAAAAGATCAGCTCTGTGCAGCATGGGAAGTTGTTTAGATTTGGCTTTGGCAAATTCAGAATTTGTCTCTTGAATGCCACTACCATAGATGACTTTCTGATCTTTGCGGACGTAAGTGGCTCTGTGTTTTAAATAAATCTTGGCGCCAAGTTCTTTTAGCTGTTGGATTACAGCACTATCGTTTTGATCACTTCCAGAAACTGAGTAGCCTTGTCCCAAAAGAATACGAGCCAGAGCGCTCATCCCAATTCCGCCGATTCCAATAAAATGATATTTTTTCATAGTTCTTTTTTCTTTCACAATTTTTTCGAGCATAAAACCTCGTCTACTAAAGAGACAAAACTCATTTTATTTTCCTGCATCTTAAAGGAGCCCATTGCAAGACGCATTTTTTCTAAGCATTTTTTTTCTGGACATAGCAAATCCTGGATTTTCTTTCCAAGAGCTTCTGAAGTTAATTGCATTTGAGGAATATGAACTGCTCCTTTCACACATGTTTCCATAAATAGAGCATTTTTTTTCTGATGATCATCAGCCGCATACGGATAAGGGATTAAGATTCCTGGAACTTCAAAAGCGATCTGCTCCGCTAAAGAAGCAGCTCCTGCTCTGCAAACCACTAAACTTGCCGCTCTCCAAGCGAGGTTCATCCT
>JABEVM010000060.1 GCA_013041585.1 Chlamydiota bacterium | reverse complement strand
CTTCTAGAGTTACAGGGGTTAGCGTTGTAACAGACTTACATCCAAGTCCTTCCGCGAACGTCGCAACAGGCTTACCTCCAAGTTCTTCGGCGGGGATCAATGCTCTTGGTGGAACAGGCACTTTCTCAGCTTCCGGTTCTCCACAAGTTTCCTCTATGGCGGCTCCTAGTTCTTTGGCAGTACCTTCTTCAGCAGCTTCGGCTGCGGCGCCAAAGAAATTCTACGTTGTCAGTCATATGGGAGGGTCTCAGCATGAAATAAGCCCAACAGAGGAAAAAGCGAAAGCTGTTTATGAAAAGGTACAAGTCGAATTCGAAGCTTTATGCGTTAAAATCAGACAATCTAAAGGGGCTAGCTTTGGAAATAGAGACATTGATATTAATGTAACACGTGGAACGTATCGTTATTTAGAAGGCGGAATCACAATTGAAGAGCCTTTAGAAGATTTACAAAGGCCAGTTGACTTCGTTTCTCCTAGTGGAAGTACTGATGTGACCGTTTTAAATCAGGAATACAAAAAAGTTATCGGAGACTCTTTAGAGAAAATAGAAACTCTTTTACGGGAATCTAAAGTTGTTAACTTTGGTGGGGCAGCGCTTGGGCCAGTTGTTCGGCCCTCCTCAACGTATTATGGATCTTCTACATCGTTAGATTCTGCTTCTACACCAAGTTTAGGTGCAGTAGTTAAAAAATCAAAAAAAGATGGGACAAAATTTCTAGAATATTATCCTGAAATTATGAAGGAGCTACCTAAAGAAACTTTACCACGTGTATTGGCTCGTTTTAACAACATTCAGAAATATCACCAGAAGTTTCTAGATGAATTAGAAACACTCCCCGATGCCAAAACGGATAAAAACCTTGTAGCGCTTAGTAATGCCATGAGAGATGTTGACTGGTTTGCAGTTGCAGTTGGTATCGCATTCCGTGAACTTACAAACGATCAGGGAATAAAGAAACAAGATTTAGAAAAAGCGAAAAAAGCGATTGAAGCAATTGCTGAAAAAGAACGTGCTGAACTCCATAAAAAAGGTGGATGGATAAGCCGTATCAGATCGTTGCCAGATGTGAGTGAGGCAGAAGAAAGAGCTCGCCTTGGATATGAAGCAAGACTTACTGATGTCATCAGTGGAAAGGGGCAAAAAAAATCTGTTGAGGAAGTGTTAGTAACGATAGCCTGTATGGAGAATACGGCAAGAAATAACAATATCCCTTGGGCAAGCGTATTTGATGGAGTCTCTCCTTCTGCAGCTCGTGCGATAAAACACTGTGATGATGTAGCCTTAGGTGTAGTTACATCTACTATGTTTCTTGAGCAAGAAGAAGGAGTTAGAAGTATTTTGGGTGCAGTTGATGAAAAAGATCCTGCAACACTTGTCGCTTTCGTGGATCAAATGACTACAAGATTAAACACACCACCTTCTTCGCAAGCAACAGAATTGTTTGAGAGCGAGTTTCATAGAGCTACGACATCTCTACAACCGGTACGTCGTGTTCTTGATGAGGAAGATGATTTATCTGATGGTGAACTTTATCGAGTACTGGATGATGCGGCTGAGGATATGTTTGGTTCACCTCCAAGGAGAAGGGTTGATTCAGATATGAGTAGCTTAATAGATATGCGCTCTGATGCTGAAGCCGGCTCTAGTTCTAGAACAGGTGATGGGCAACCTCGCTATCTTCTAGATGACTAAGTGCATCGAAAGGAAGAACATACTTGAGAAGTATAGCCTAAGCTTTCACGATCACAGGCGTTGCATTCTCTGTAATGCACTCTTTTGTAACTTTAACACCTTTAATACTCGGATCTGACGGCACATCAAACATGAGTTCAAGAAGGAGGCTTTCCGCGATCATGCGGAGGGCTCTCGCTCCCGTTCCTGTCGATTTGGCTTTTTCTGCCATGGCTTCTAAGGCGTCATCTGTAAACTCAAGGTTTACATTCTCTTCCTCAAATAGCTGTTTATATTGCTTAATGATGGCATTTTTTGGGGTAACTAGAATTTCCATTAGATCTTCTAAAGTCAGCTCGTTGCAGTTGGCGATGCTGTTAAATCTTCCAATAAATTCAGGTATCATCCCAAATTCAACAAGGTCTTCTGGTTCTACTTTAGAGAGAAGGTAGTTGGTTTCATGAACGTCTTGGGATTTTGTGCTTGCAGCATCAAATCCGATCGTGCTCTTCCCTAGCCTTTTCGCAATGATCTTATCAAGATGAACAAACGCTCCTCCTACTATAAAGAGGATGTTTTGGGTGTTTACCTTGATATATTCTTGGTTTGGATGCTTTCGGCCGCCTTTTGGAGGAACGTTGGCAACAGTCCCTTCTACAATTTTTAAAAGAGCTTGTTGTACCCCTTCCCCTGATACGTCTCTTGTAATCGAAACGTTTCCTGTGGATTTACGGATTTTATCGATTTCGTCGACATAGATGATCCCAAGTTCCGCTCTTGCAATATCATAGTCCGCAGCTTGTACAAGGCGTAAAATGATGTTTTCTACGTCTTCACCGACATAGCCGGCTTCCGTAAGAGTTGTTGCATCTGCAATCGCAAAGGGGACATCTAAAATGCTAGCAAGGGTACGCGCAATGAGGGTTTTTCCCGATCCTGTAGGTCCAAGTAGCATTACATTCGATTTGCTATACTCAACTTCTTTGGTCTGGCCCATTGAGCGAATTCGTTTATAATGATTATAGACAGCTACAGCAATCGTTTTTTTTGCCCTTTCTTGGCCTATGACATATTCATCGAGCTTTTCCTTGATCTCTTTTGGCTTTAAAATTTTGAGCTCATGATGGGTTTCCTTTTTCTGTACAATATCAAGACAGAGGTGCACGCACTTATCACAGATAAAGGCAGTAGGCCCGGAAATGAGTTTTTCGACAGCTTCTTCAGATCTGCCGCAAAAGGAACAAGTAGGAGTTTCGCTAGAGTTTTTTGTCATGTTTTTTTTAGGCCTTTGGAGGCTCAATTGCTTTTGTAGGTTGATTTGCTATTTTATCGATGAGGCCATATTGAAGAGCCTCTTCCGGGTTCATGTAGAAATCTCTTTCAGAGTCTTCAATGATCTTTTCAATGCTTTTTCCTGTAGCATCTGCGAAGATTTGGGCGCAGATTCTCTTCATAATGAGAATTTCTTTGGCTTGCAAAGCAATATCAGCAGAAGTTCCGATGATTCCACCAGACGGTTGGTGAATCATAATACGGGAATTAGGAAGTGCAAAACGTTTTCCTTTGGTCCCTGCTGCTAAAAGAAGTGCCGCCATCGAAGCTGCTTGCCCCAGGCAATAAGTATTAATGTCATATCCCATGAAACGCATAGTGTCATAGATTGCAAGTCCCGCAGTGATATACCCACCCGGAGAATTGATGTAGACATTTACATCTTTCTTTGGATCCTCAGCACGCAAAAATAATAATTGCGCAATGATCGTATTTGCAACTTGATCGTTGATTTCTGTTCCAATGAAAACAATGCGGTCTTTGAGTAGTCTTGAAAAAATATCCATGGCTCTTTCGCCACGACCAGTATCTTCTATGACATACGGAATTGAGTACATAAACGTTTTCTCCTGTTTAGATCGATATTGCCAATCAAACCTATATTACGCAACAGTTGTCTCGCTTGGCGAGCTAGCTTTGCTGATAATATAGTCTTGGGCTTTTTCCAAAATAAGCTTAGAAAAAGCTTCGGCTTGATGAGGCTCGTTTTCGGGTTGCGGTTGTAAAAAGCTTTGCGGTTGAAGAAGAGCTTCCAAAGGAGTTGTTGGTCTTTTAGGAAGATCTTTAGGCGATACAGAAATTTTCGCTTCGCTAATAATCTTACGGCAAAGGTAGAACATGCGAACTGCTTTTTCAGCATGAAGATAGATTGACTCTACCATATTACGTCTTTCTGTATTCGGAATACGTTTCCAATGGTCTTCAAAATCTGGATCTTGATAAAGCTGCTTCAGTCTAAATTCCGTTTCTTTCTGAACAAGAGTTTTTGGCAGGTCAAAATGGAATTTTTTCAAAAGCTCGTCAGATACTTGATCTCGGAGCTTTTCAGTTACATGAGCATCAGCTTGCTTATGCAACATTTTTTCGATGTTTGTAAATAGATCTTCTACGGAAGCGACTCCGAGTTTTTTTGCGAAGTCCTCATTTAAATCTGGAACAGTTGCTGTTTCAATTTTTTTAATGGTGACTCTTGTCTTTTTAGGAGCAAACTCTTCTTTCTCTTTTTCGGATAAGGTGTCGTCTGGTTTGCTGATCCCTTCTAAAGAAGATCCTTGTTTTTGTCCAAGAACCAGATCTTGCATCCATTTTGCCATGTATTTATCAGAAACTTCAAAACGGGTATTTTCAAAAACCTTTTCAGGGGCCTGTGTCTCTACAACATCTACATCTAATAAGACAAAGTCACCTTCTTTAACAGGACGGCCTTCAACTGGTGCCCATTCTGCAAAAAAGAGCTGTACTTGTCTGATTGTTTCATCAACTTTCTCTTTATTCACTTCTGGTCTTGTAATTTCTTTGATTTCAATGAGCTTTGGATCAACAGAGGGGATTACAGGTTCTGTTTCGAATTGGAGAGTAAGATGTGCCCCTTTTTTCAAATCATGCTGTTTCATTGTAAAGGAAACTTTATTGCTTCCTTGTAATATGGGATATTTTGAAATTTTTATGCACTCTTTAAAGGCTGCATCTGCAATCAGCTGTTGCCATTTCTGGTCGACATCTTTAGGGAATTTTTTGACAATGAGTTCTTCAGGCGCCCTTCCTTTTCTGAATCCAGGAAGAGAAACTTGTTTGGCTACAGCTTTTACAGCTTGCTTATGTTCTTTTTCTATCAAGCTTGTTGAAGCGTGTACATCGAATTCAATTATGCAGTCGGCTTTGCGATTTGCGGAAAAGCGGACTAGATCATTTGAAAATTCTTCTTTTTGCTCTGCAATTTGTTCTTCCATGAAAACTCCTTACCATATGTGCCATGTATAGCGGGTGATGAGGCTCGAACTCACGACCCTCACGTTGGCAACGTGATGCTCTACCACTGAGCTACACCCGCGAAATGTAAAAAATAATAAAAATATAAAGCGGGTGATGAGGCTCGAACTCACGACCCTCACGTTGGCAACGTGATGCTCTACCACTGAGCTACACCCGCAAGATTTGCACATTTCATTTTCATGGAAGGCAAATTTGTTTACCGTTAGAGTTTTAGCAGATTTACACATTTTTTCTGAAGGGAATATTACTGACGATAAGATTTTTACAAAAAATACAATGTATCTTTATACATTTTTTACACGGACTTGAAATAAAAAGTTTTTTTGTTGCGATAGTTAAGCAAAAAAGGTAAAAACAGAAATTGGGTTAAAAAATTAAGATAAAAGTAAACATATGTTGAACTTTCGTAAATTAAAGCAAGATTTCCCTCCGGCCATCATCAAAGAAGGAAGAGAGCTCTTCGACAATCAAAGGGTTTCCTCTGCCAAAATTCTTCACCTAGATCACAAAACGGTGAGGATCTCGGGACGTATTTTAGGCCAATATGACAATTATTACGAAAGTCAAATAGAAATTGACAGAATCGAATGCGAAGCCATCGACTCTGATTGCGATTGCCCTTACAACTATGACTGTGTACACTTAGCGGCGCTTCTTTTCTATTTAGAGATTCATATAGATGAGATCCTAGTAGCCTATTCTAAAGAAAAAGATATTGATGAGATGACAGGCGATAGTGATTTTGATGAAGAAAAGAAGATGGAGCTATTAGAAAAATTTAAAGAAGCAGAAAACAAACAGATTCAAAAACAAGAAGAGCTGTATCAAAAACAAGTTTTACAAGAATATGTGAATGCAGCTGAACTACTCGCTGTGTCACCATTTTTCAGACCTATAGAAAAACAAGAAGTCGATAAAGCGGAAGTAGCCCTTGTTTTTACAAAAAACCAAGAGAAGTCGCCGATTGAAATTCAGATGGCTCTTCGTCTTCCCTTCAGATCAAAACCTTTGCACATTCCTCATGTGAAGAATTTTTTAGAATCCATACGCTATGAGGAGCCTATTTCATTAGCCGGGAAAAGATATTTGTTCACAATGGATTCGTTCGATCATTCTCAGCAAAAAATTGTACAAATGGTAATGGACCATGCTGAGTGCATGGATTCCACTGCAACAGAAAAGGCGCAAAGGGTGGCTCATATTGATCCGGAAGTTTGCGGACTCATCTTCGCAAGAGTGTATGAAAATGCATTAGAAGCTTTTTTAAAGAACGGGTTTTCTATTCAAGAAGATGACCAGCCCATTCTTCCAGGTTTGTATGAAGGCAATATGGAAACCCCAGTCAAGTTTTCTCCTCAGCCCGCAGCATTTCGATTTTTACTTGAGTACATAAAACCACCTGTTTCAAAAATTTTATTAAAACCTCTTATTGTTGTAGATCAGAAGAACGTGGCTTTAGAAGATGTTCGTTTTTTTGAATGCGCAAATCCTGGAATGCTCTTTGAAAATATCTACTACCGCTTCCCATCGTTTTTAACACGAACTCATTTGCGAAGTTTGGCGCCGATCCGAGATATGGTGATCCCTGAGCCGCTTTTTGGATCTTTTGTAGAAAATGCGCTCCCGCAACTGAGCCGTTTTGTCGACATCGGAAGGCAAGAAGTAATAGAAAATTTTGTAACGATGCCTTTTGCTTTTGATGTTAAGGCTAGCTGCGATGTTTCTTTTTTAGATGGAGAGCTAGAAGCTACTTTGCATTTTCATTATGAAGATAATATTGTACCCGCTGATGCGACAAGACTTGTCTATGATCATTTAGTATCGTTTGTATCTAAAGAGGGGATTTTAGCACGGAATTTAGTGGAAGAGCGCAAAATTATCGAAGATTTGTTCCAAGATTTTATTTTCAATCCTGAATCGGGCGTTTACGTTGCAAAATCGGAAAAGAAAATTGTGGAATTTATGACGGATGTGATTCCTCGCAACAGCCATCGCGTCAAGTTCAACTGTCCTCAAAATCTTTTAGATCAAGTTATTTACGATCAATCGACATTCAGCCTATTTTTATCTCATTCTTCTAAAATCAACTTCTACGAAGTGAAGTTGCAAGTGGATGGCCCGCTGCGAGGTGTGAAAATTGATCTTCTTTGGGAATGTGTCTCTTCTAAAAAAAATTATATCGAACTCGAATCTGCAAAGTCCAAAGGCAAAAAATCTTCGGATGGCAACAAACTTTCAAAAATTTTAGTCCTCGACTTAGAGAAGATAGGACAACTTGTGCAAATTTTTGATGAACTAGGTCTTGTGACTCTTGATAACCATACAGTGGAGCGGCCTCTTTGGAGTTTGGTTGGGATCGACCCGACTTACTTTGCCCATTTGCCAATTGAATTTTCTATTTCCGAGAAATTAACAGATATTCGCCAGCAAATGCTTGGAGAGAAAAAATTGAGCTTTTCCGATCTTCCTGGAGAAGTTAAAGCAGATTTGCGAAGTTATCAGCTCGAAGGGGTTCATTGGCTTGAAAGATTGCGCACGATGTACCTTAATGGGATCCTTGCAGATGATATGGGCCTTGGAAAAACTCTCCAAGCCATTGTCGCCATTACCCAGCATCATAAAATAACTTCCACTACTTCCTTGATTGTATGTCCTACCTCTCTTTTGTATAACTGGAAGGAAGAGTTTGCTAAATTCAATCCAGGGCTTCAGGTAGCAGTCGTAGATGGCGCCCCGAACCAGCGCAAAAAAGTCATGGAAAATGTATCGAATTATCAGGTGGTTGTCACATCGTATACACTGCTGCAAAAAGATATCGATGTCTATAAAGAGATCCCATTCTCCTATGTAGTATTAGATGAAGCCCAGCATATTAAAAACCGAGGTACTCGGAATGCAAAATCGGTAAAAATGGTCCAAGCTGAGCATCGTTTGATCCTTTCTGGTACACCGATTGAAAATTCCTTGGAAGAGCTGTGGAGCTTATTTGATTTCTTAATGCCAGGATTTTTAAGTAGTTACGACAGGTTTGTAGAAAAGTACATCCGTGTAACAGGTGTGGAACATACGAAGAATTTAGAATATTTACGCAAGAAGATTTCTCCATTCATTATGCGTAGAATGAAGAGCGATGTTCTCCAAGACTTGCCTCCTGTCTCTGAAATCGTTTACCACTGTCAGCTTAGTGAAACACAGATGCAACTGTATAGATCTTATGCTGAATCAGCAAGAGACGAGCTTGTCAAACTCGTACAAAGAGATGGTTTCGACCGTGTTCAAATCCACGTGCTTGCAACGCTTACACGTCTTAAACAGATCTGTTGCCATCCGGCCATTTTTGCAAAAGAAACTCCAGAACCGGGTGATTCTTCTAAATATGACATGCTTCTTGATCTTTTGCAGACTTTGGTAGAAGGTAAACACAAAACAGTGATCTTTAGCCAGTATACTCGTATGCTTCAGATCATGCGCGACGATTTTGAAAAAAGAGGGATTCGATTCCTGTATTTGGACGGATCCAGCAAAAATCGCTTAGATATTGTAAAAAACTTTAATGAAGACGAGACAACTTCCGTATTTTTAGTTTCTTTGAAAGCGGGCGGTACAGGACTCAATCTTGTTAGCGCCGACACCGTGATCCATTATGATATGTGGTGGAACCCGGCTGTAGAAAGCCAAGCCACAGACCGCGTGCATCGAATTGGTCAAAAACGTTCCGTGTCATCTTATAAATTGATTACCTTGGGTACGATCGAAGAAAAGATCGCAGAAATGCAAAACCGTAAAAAAGGATTGGTCAAGAAAATCGTGAGTTGCGATGATGAAGCGATTGCAAAACTTACGTGGGAAGATGTACTAGAACTTTTGAAGACTTAAGAGAACAATATGAGCACAAAAAATCAGAATCAATTACAAGAAATCATTATGAAATCAGGGAGAGCCGTATGGGACAAGCTCGGACAAATGTCTGGCTTTTTCTCAAGCGATATCGGGATAGACCTCGGTACGGCCAATACCCTTGTTTTCGTCAGGGGCAAAGGAATCGTGCTCGCTGAACCATCCGTCGTTTCCGTCGATTCCGTTACAAACGAAGTTTTAGCGGTCGGTCATAAAGCAAAAGCGATGCTCGGAAAAACACCTCGTAAAATCCATGCAGTCCGTCCTATGAAAGACGGGGTTATTGCCGATTTTGAGATCGCAGAAGGGATGATCAAAGCACTTCTTAAGAGAGTGACACCTGCTAGATCCCTATTTCGTCCAAAAATTTTGATCGCGGTCCCATCGGGAATCACCGGTGTAGAAAAAAGAGCGGTAGAAGACTCGGCTATGAGAGCAGGCGCTCAGGAAGTTATTTTGATTGAAGAGCCGATGGCTGCTGCAATTGGAGTGGACTTGCCGGTTCATGAGCCAGCAGCGAACATGATCATCGATATCGGCGGAGGAACTACCGAGATCGCAATCATCTCTTTAGGGGGAATTGTGGAATCTCGATCCTTACGTATTGCCGGGGATGAGTTTGATGAATGTATCGTCAACTATATGAGACGTACCTATAATTTGATGATCGGTCCAAGAACGGCTGAAGAGATCAAGATGACAATTGGTTCTGCTTATCCACTCGGAGAGCACGAACTGGAAATGGAAGTGAGAGGACGAGACCAAGTAGCAGGGCTTCCTATTACAAAGAGGATTAACTCTGTAGAAATTCGAGAATGTCTCGCAGAACCGATTCAACAAATTATCGAAAACGTAAAACTTACCTTAGAGAAATGCCCTCCTGAACTTGCAGCTGATTTAGTCGAGAGAGGAATGGTATTAGCAGGTGGCGGCGCTCTGATCAAAGGAATTGATAAAGCTTTGATCAAAGAAACAGGCCTTCCTGTCATTATCGCCCCAAATCCTCTTTTAGCAGTTTGTCTCGGAACAGGAAAAGCATTAGAATATTTGGATAAATTTAAGAAGCGTAAATCTATTACGTAAAGACTGCCATGAACCAAAAGCTGTCTGATTGGATTCAAAGTTGCAAAGAACTCTGTCAGCCAGCTTCTGTGCATATTTGTGATGGATCTGAGGAAGAATATCACAAATTATGCGATCTGATGGTAAAACAGGGTCTTTTCGTTCCTTTAAATCCCGAAAAAAAACCTGGAAGTTTTTGGTGCCACTCTCATCCTGATGATGTGGCGCGTGTGGAAGAGTCCACCTTTATCTGCTCTCGCTTACAAAAAGACGCTGGTCCTACGAATAACTGGAAAGATCCGACCGAGATGAAGAATATCCTTCATCGTCTTTTCAAAGGGTGCATGCAAGGGAGGACCATGTATGTCATCCCTTATTCAATGGGTCCTTTAGGCTCTCCTATTTCTCATATTGGAGTAGAAATTACAGACTCTCCTTATGTCGTCTGTAGTATGCGTATAATGACTCGGATGGGAAAGAAGGTTTTAGATCTCTTAGACAAGGAAGAGTTTGTTCCTTGTTTGCATTCTGTAGGAGTTCCTCTTCTTCCCGGACAAAAAGATGTCCCTTGGCCATGTAATCCACAAAATCGCTACATCGTTCATTTCCCAGAAGAAAAAAGCATATGGTCTTTTGGAAGTGGATATGGAGGCAATGCGCTACTCGGGAAAAAATCTTTTGCTCTGAGGATTGCCTCTGTTATGGCGAAGGAGCAAGGTTGGCTTGCCGAACATATGCTGATTATGGGGCTTACAAATCCACAGGGAAAAACAATTTATATTTCTGCAGCTTTTCCAAGTTCTTGCGGAAAAACGAATCTCGCCATGCTCACACCAACCCTTCCTGGTTGGAAGATTTCTTGTGTTGGAGATGATATTGCTTGGATGAAGTTTGGACCTGATGGCCGCCTATATGCGATCAATCCTGAAAACGGGATTTTTGGCGTGGCTCCTGGAACTTCTATGAAAGTAAATCCAAACGCAATGCAAACGCTCCAAAAGAACACAATTTTCACAAACGTTGCCCTTACTCCCGATAAAGATGTTTGGTGGGAAGGGATGACGGAGAACCCTCCTCCTTCTTTGACGGACTGGCAAGGAAGGCCTTGGACCCCTGCTTCCAAAGAAAAAGCGGCGCATCCCAATGCTCGTTTTACCTCTCCGATTTCTCAATGTCCCGTTGTTGACCCCGCTTTTAACGATCCAAAAGGGGTTCCCATTTCTGCGATCATCTTTGGCGGAAGAAGGGGATCTACAATTCCTTTAGTATATGAAAGCAGGAGCTGGAACCATGGGGTGTTTTTGGGCGCAACAGTCAGCTCTGAAACAACCGCTGCAGCAAAAGGCGAGGTTGGTAAACTAAGGCATGATCCTTTTGCGATGCTTCCCTTTTGCGGCTACAATATGGGCGATTATTTTGGACATTGGATCGAAATGGGTAAAAAAACATCTGCAGATAAATTACCCCATATCTTTCATGTGAATTGGTTCCAGAAATCTTCAAAAGGGGACTTTCTCTGGCCCGGATTTGGCGAGAATTCTCGTGTCTTAGAATGGATCTTTAAGAGGGTCACAGAGAACATAGAGCCTGAGGAATCCCCTATTGGATACCTCCCTAAGGAAAAGGATATCCCCCTTCAAGGAACGAGTGTTACAACGCAGCAAATCAAACAGCTTCTTTCCGTCGATAAAAAGGCTTGGAAAAGCGAAGTTTCTGAAATAAGTAAGTATTTCACAATCTTTGGAGAGAGTTTGCCAAAAGAGCTTTCTGAAGAGTGTACAAATCTAGAACAAAGACTTGAGCTAGAGAAATAATAGAGGAGGAGAAAATCTCCTCTAATCGCAATCTATTATATATCAGTCTCTTATGTCATTTCCTTTTACTATCTAAGCAGGCGTGCTTTATCTCGTTTTCCTGCCGCTTTTATTATTGCTGACATATGAATATTCAGGCTTATTCTTCATAACGCTCTTGTTTTAAATGACTTATAAT
>JABEVM010000059.1 GCA_013041585.1 Chlamydiota bacterium | reverse complement strand
ATTATGAATAGTCTTGCAAATAGCACTTGCGCTCTTTTTGTTGAAGCAAGCTTAGAATATCAACCTTTTACGCTTGTAAATGATTGTAATAGTCGAGGAAGGGTTGTATCTAGCCCAAAACTGACTCATGTTACTTCATCAGAATATAGAACACCTTTAGATTCTCTAGGAAAATCTATAGAAACTATTCCTAAAAACTACAAATCACGAGAACTAGCCCTTTTACAATCTCAGGCAGGAATTTCATCTCAAGACTGGGAGAAGAAGCTGTCTCAGCTCGCGCTTATGGTAGAATCAAATTTTGTGAGAGCCATTTCCTTTCTTCCTAAAAAAGCCAGCTCATCTCAAGTGCTCTATGTGGAGAAATATGATCCATCAATAGGGGGGCCTACCTGGCAATGGCTCGTTGAACCCTATACTGAAGATAAAATTGGAAAAGCAACATCAATAGGAGTCTTCGACAATATTTATAGAGGAGACCGCCACCTTCTTTCTGATTCGGAGTCCATAGCTCCTAGCTTAGCAAGCTTACCCTTAGTCATACAGCCTAATATAGCAGAGATCTTAAAAGAATTTGTTTTGGATAAGCAGACAGAGGCTGTAGCTATTACCTATCAGGATCCGGAGAACAATTTACCTGTAACACAGCTGTGGGCAAAAGAAGAGAAATATGTACAGGGAAATTGGTAAAATAGCCTTCATTCCATAGGGTAACCACCTTTCTAACAATTATAAATCTTGAAATAATCTTAACATTTTCTCATGCTGCTTTCATAAGAAGATTAGTATGAGAGATGTAAACAAGAAATTTTCAAACATAGAAGGTTGTTATGGCTGTCCATGTTCATCAACATATCACAAACTCTTCCACACCCTCTCCAACGCCTTCTTCTATACGCCTTCCTAGCGAAGAAGAACAGGAAATCCTGGGCGAATTTAAGGAACAAATTTCTGCATGTGGATTCAATCTTACTAACCCTGCAAGCAACTATAAAATATATTATAATTCCGATCCTATAGAAGTTCAGAAGCTCGCTGATAACATACCCGCTTTTAGAAACAAGGCTTTAGCATTGTTTACTGAATTCAAAACAGCTCCTGCTAGAGAAGAAGTCCTTCAGATTTTACTTCTTCTTTTAAAACACGATCCTAGACAGAAAAACAGTTCAGAGCTTTTGGTAGGCTTCATCAAAGAAGTTGTTACTTCTATGAAATCTAGCGAAAACGAATCGACTGAAAGATGTATTACTCTTTGCCGCGTATATACAGCAGCCATAGATTGTTTGTTACAGAACATAAATGATGAGAACTACCGAGCTCTTCGTCATCAAACCTAGAAAGATTTTAGAAGTGAATCTCTTGATGTTTTAGAAAGATTAGAAGAGGCTGTTAAGAAAAGAAATCCTCAGCCGGAAATTCAATATAGAATCGCTTACGCAAAAGAATCAGTTAAACGTATACCAACGGATGCTTGGATTCGCTCAGAGATCTTAAAACACGCATTAGATATTATAGGGGTTATAACAGGTCTTGCTAAAATAGGATATGCGGCCGCTTCCCATGGTACTCAAAGTTCTAGTAGTACCAATCCCGTTCAATTGATCAAAGATGCTTTTGCTCCCATTTTTTCTAAGATCAGTCTTCTTAAAGATTGGTATGATTCAACATTTCTTCTTAAAAAAATGACTTTCCTCGCTATGAATACCAATCAAATTCAGGCTTTATACCAGATGCAAGAGATGATCGACTGTGTTCGAAAGCAAACCTCTTTTAGTCCAACCGCAAGAGGAAAAATTCCTGACGTTGATTGGTATTATTTTCATGCTGCCATTGACGAGCTTAAAGAAATTGCTCTGTACCACCCAAATCCTGCTATTCGGTGGCAGGCTGTATTTGGAGACAATCTAATTGGTAGGACCGGTTTGTATCAACTGTTGCATTGTAATGACTATAAGAGTGGAGATAGCTGGAAAATCAGATGGAGTGCTAGCGAGGCACTTCTGCAGATATGGAAAAAGCACCCAATGATAATGGAGCGAATTCCTGCATTAATAAAAGAGCGTATTGATGTTGAACTAGAAACAGATAAAAAGGACAAAGTGCGCTCTCATATGGAAAAAATTCTTAATGAGATGACTCAACCTAAAGGCCCCATCCTACCCATTTCACATACTCACGCTTCAGATATATTACCTGTAAAAACAGAAAGAATCGGACTCCCTATGAAGAGGAATAATAACTTCACAGGAAGAGGGGACGAACTTCGCAAGATTGAAGAGACTTTATCTACATCCTCGGATCCAATTGCTCTTGTAGCCGAAACCGGACAAGGGGGGATTGGAAAAACGCATCTAGCTCTTGAATACACCTATACGAGTAATTATAGAACAACTTTATGGGTTCAGGCTAATACCCCCGAGACTATTATAGCTTCTTATAAAGAGTTTGCAGAAAAAATGGGAATTGAGATTCCCGAAGCCACAACTGGTGAAAAAGGGGACGTTCTACTTGTAAAAACAGTTCTAGAATGGTTTGAAAAAAATGAAGATTGGCTGATTGTTTTTGATAATGCGGAAAATGCAGCAGAAATTTCACCTTATTTACCTAAGGTGATCCATTCTGGAGAAAAAGGAAGACGTCATGTATTGATCACCTCTCGGTTTACGGATTGGGCAGACCAGGCCAAAGTCATTCCGGTCTCGCTCTTTACAAAGGAGCAGTCTTTAGATCTCCTTCGAAAAATTCTCAAAGAAGAAGGTCGAACATTTGAACAAGAAAAGGAAGCAGCAGAAGAGCTTGTTACCTTTTTAGGAAATCTTCCTTTAGCTATTTCTCACGCAGCGTATTTCATACGTTACAGACAGATTTCGATTTCTCGTTATTTGGAGCAGCTAAAGAGTATTCCCGGGTTAGTTTTAAACAGTAACGAGGATTCGTCCACTGCAAGATACGAACGTACAGTTATGGCTACTTGTATGACTTCTATAAAGTATATTTGCGAAATAGAACAGGAAGTAGAAGATGCGATCCCTTTGGTTCAACAGATTGCCAATATTTGTTCTTTTTTTAACCAAAATGATATTCCCAGAGAAGTCTTGGAAAAATGGTTTTGTAAACTGAATAAAGGTCCTGAAATACCTTTCTTTTTTGATAACGCTCTGCGGCTTTTGAGAAGCTATTCCCTGATTCATCTAGAGCAAGGAAAGATTTCTATTCACCCTCTTGTACAGACTGTTATTAGGGGAATGATTCCAAAAGAAGAGAGAAGAGAATTCTTTTTACAGGCTGCCGACTGTTTATTGGAAAGTTGGAAAGGATCTTCGATAATGGATACCTTTTCCAGACGAATTAACCCCTTCATGAATAATCAAAATACTGCTCTTATTCCTCACCTTGAACGAATCTATCAGCTCAGTCAAAATCCTGCGTTCGGGGAAGAATCAGAACAAATGGTAGCTATTTTATGTAGACTTGCTACGCATGCAGAAGCGGATGATTATAGACATTATGGTGGTCTGTTAGAGAAATCTTTAGCGCTGAGTGAGAAAGTTCCTGTATCGTTTCTTCTAAAAGCAGAAATTTACTATGAGCGTAGTATAATCTTCACAACACGAAATGACTATTCGGAAATGGCAACGAGGGAAAAAGAAGGCCTTAATCAAGCAGCTTACAAAGCACTGGGAATTCTTGAGCCCCACCTTCAAGACGACAATGCTTGTCATTTAGCTATGTTAATCTATGTTCATCTGATCCTTTGCGCTTGTCTCGATCGTGAATATGAACAGGGAAAAGATTTGTGTTTAAAGCTGCAAGCTATATGTGAAGCAAAATGGGGAAGAAAAAGTAAAGAGTTTGTATTTTCTCTTCAAAATACGGCAGGCTTGTATGCTACAACAGGTAAATTTTTTGAAGCTATACCGCTCTTTCTACAGGTTTTAGAATTGGAAAGAGGCATATTTTCATCAAAAGACATTGAAATTCTTGCCAATTTAGCCTTAGTTGATATGTATAAAAAGACAAACAATTTCTCTGGAGCTATAGAACAAGGGGAAAAAACCTTAGCACTGTTGAGAGAAGTAGAAGGATTAGAAGCAAAACAGATTGATCTTCTTACAGAACTTGCTGATTTACAGGAAAAAAGAATGAATTCTCTTGCTGCCATAGAGTATCTGCAAAAGTCTTTAGAATTACAAGCGGGAGAAGGAAAGGTTGACCTGCTTAGAAAAATTGCTAAGTTACAAGAAAAAAGAGAACAGTTTGATGCCGCTATTGTCTATCAACTTGAAGCTTTAGAGTTACAAAAGAAAATAGAAGATTCCGATAGAGAGCAGTTTTCTATTTTAGATACTTTAGCAGAATTATATGAAAAAACAAATAACCCATCCGAAACCCAAAAATACAGGGTAGAAGCCCATAAAAAAATGGATGAAATCTTAATAAAGAGTGGTCATATAGGTTTTGTAACAGAAAATGATTCGGAGTCACGGACTTACATCGATCCTTCTCAATTTATGCCCAGAAGGAAGAGAAACCAACAAAGATCTGACGTAGATTCGGAATTTTAGAAAGCCATATCCAAAAGACATGGCCTTCTTTATATAAAATGCCTAGGAACAAAAGACCTGAAAATTAACAGCCAGTTTGTTTGTTGGTACATTTACAAGAAGTTCCCCCATCGCACGATGTGATCATTGTAGCTGTAGTAGGAGCTGTATTTTGGAAAGAATTCTGCAATGATTGCGCAGTAAATGAAACATCTAAATCATACGGATCTAGTGTGTTGGTTGCTGTATAAGAAAAGTTTGCCATAAAAAAGCTCCTATTGGGTGTTTTTACATATTTTGTGCACGACTATTTACACTTGCAAGTTTTCACCCCATCACATGAATAGATCATACTTCCTACTGTAGGAGCTGTGTCATGGTATGAGTTTTCCAAGGATTGGGTTACAAAAGAAACATCTAGATCATAAAGGTCTAGTTCGTGAGAAACTGGATAAGACGCAATTGCCATAAAAATCTCCTATTTGGTGCTTTTACACATTTTGTACTATGCAGTACGAAATTAAATTTTGCAATAATTTTTATACATCTTATTTCCAATTTTTTCTATCGAGAAAATCGAAATTTGTATATGAAGAATCAGGATTGAACCTAGCAAACTCAAATAACGAAACAAGTGTGAAACTGTGACAGAAAAGCCAGATTCTTTATCCCGAGTATTTCTTCATGTATTTTCATTCATGAGGACTTCTGATAGAAAAATGCACTTGCGTATTGCAACGGTGCTTTTGCTAACAATGACTATGATTGGACTTCGCTTAAGCATCCCTATCATTTTTAAAAGCATTATTACTTTGCTGTCTTCGGGGCAATCCTTTTCAGAGAATCTCATCGTAATTGTCCTTATAGGGTATGGTTTTTGTTGGGTGTTAGATCAAAGCATTATGCAGATCAGAACGATACTCACCTTTAAAGTGATTGAGCGATATATTCGCAATATGTGTTTAACAATGGTTGATTCTTTACTCTCTCTTTCCTTGCGTTTTCATCTAGAAAGAAGAACCGGGGCTTTAACGAGTCAAATTTATTTAGCTCAAGCTGGACTGAGTCAAGTTTTTTGGGGTGGACTCTCTTACTTCCTTCCCATTCTTGTAGAAATGACAATTGTAATGGCATTATTCAGCTATCTTTATGGTTGGACGTATGGCATTGCATTATTTTTTATTATGGCCAGCTATTCAGTGATTGGAGTGCTTGGAATGAAAAAATCTATGAAGGTCCAGGCTATTCATAATGATAAATCCGCCTATGCAAGCTCTCGTCTTGTGGACAGTCTTTTGAACTTTGAAACGGTAAAGTATTTTAATAATGAAAAATACGAGCATGAGCAGATAGATGCTGCGCTGCAAGAACAAGAGAAAGCAGGGGGGCATCGATTTCTGTTCGATGGCTATATGCACCTTGCGCAAGTTATGGTGATCGGATTAGGTCTTATTTATATAACCTTACTATCAGGGCGAGCTGTATATCAAAACCAAATATCCATAGGTGATTTCGTACTCATTAATGGGTATTTATTGCAGTTCACAATGCCATTAAACTATTTAGGCTCTATTTTGCAACAAACTCGGAAAGGGCTTTATGACATCCATCTAGTCTATAAATTAATCTTCCAAAAGCCTGAGATTAACGATTCTCCTAATGCAATATCTTTGGTCAAGGACAAGGTAGAAGTGGTGTTTGATAACATTGAATTTGGATATACTTCGGACAGGCTTATCCTAAATAAGATCTCATTTAGTATACCCGCCGGGAAAACAATAGCTGTAGTGGGTTCTACGGGATCAGGAAAATCTACCTTAGCACGCCTTCTATATCGATTTTATGATGTCTCATCAGGAAGAGTTCTCATCAATGGAAAAGATATACGAGATATTTCTCAAACGTCTTTGCAACAATTGATTGGTGTTGTGCCCCAAGACGTAGTTTTGTTCAATGAATCAATCTATTATAATATTGCTTATGGAAATCCTAGCGCATCTAAAGAAGAAGTAGAGAAGGCGGCGGCTTTGGCAAAACTCGATTCTTTGATCTCTTCTTTACCGGATGGTTACCATACTCTAGTAGGAGAGCGTGGTTTAAAACTGTCTGGAGGGGAAAAACAACGAGTGTCGATTGCAAGAATGATACTTAAAAAACCATCCCTTTTCATTTTTGATGAAGCTACCTCATCTCTAGATACTCATACAGAAAAGGAAATTCAAAAAAATCTAGAAGAAATCTCCTCAGAAACTACAACTCTCATTATTGCACATCGGCTTTCAACAGTTGTAAAGGCAGATGAAATCCTCGTGTTAAACGAAGGCATAATTGTAGAACGAGGCAAGCATGAGCAGTTGTTGGAGAAAGATGGGTTTTATACGAGCCTTTGGCAAGGGCAACAGCAACAAGATATCGAAATGAGTCTTGTGTAGTGGAAGACACGTTCTTTTAAAGATATGAATTTTCAGAGAGTTAGTGTCAGGAAGTTACTTCCGACTTAATCGTTTAGAAATTTACTTCAAATCTAAATTGCTTGTGAGATATGGTTCTAAGCAATTTATAATTTAAAGGAAATTCCATGGCAACGTTTCTTGCTGCAAATGAGCATTGTGTACTTACAGTTAAGGAAATCGCGAATCGGTTGAAAGACCCAGAGAGTGTAAAAGCAATTGTTTTGCATCCTGAAAATCGAAATCCCGATCCGCTATTCCAAGATCATCCATGGGCAGATCTTTCCTTTTCGGGGGGATATCCTGCTATTTTGCTGCTATTTACAGAATTAGATCGGTTATTTCCCGATGAAAAATGGGATCTTGCAGCTCATGTATATGTAGTAAAAATCAAGGAAATGATTGAAAAGCAAGGAATTGGTAATTTTTCTCTTTTTGGAGGTCTGGCAGGAATTTGTTTTGCCCTATCCCAAGCCTCTAAAGGAGGTACACGCTATCAAAAACTACTCAACGTCCTGAATGATCACTTGATCCAAGGCATGGAAAACAACTATTTTGCTGCGTTTAAGGACAATTTGCAAAACGGAAAGTCAACTTCGATGTTCTTATACGATGTGATCCAAGGAATTGCCGGAATTGGAGTTTATGGAATCACTCAACTTCCTAATCCCAATTTTGTTCAGCTTATCCAAGAGATCTTACGTTTACTAGTTGGTCTAACAGGTACAGTAATTGTTGAAGGGAAGGAAATTCCAGGTTGGTATCTTTCCTTAGAAGTGCAAGTTATGGAAGAAGAAAAAATAGAATATCCAAAAGGAAATTTCAACTTGGGATTGGCCCATGGCATCCCAGGGGTCCTTGGCTTTCTTTCTGTAGCAAGCCTCCACGGAATTATAATTGATGGACAAAGAGAAGCCATAGAAAAAATAGCGACATGGCTTCGAGCACGCAGAAGATTTGCAAATGGGAGCTTTTTCTGGGAATCTCGAATTCGTTTTGAAGATGAGATTTCAGGCATAACAACAACATATACTCAAGGAAGAGATGCTTGGTGTTATGGAACTCCGGGGGTTGTGAGCTCGTTATTTTTAGCTGGAAAAACTTTGCAGAACAATGAGTTAAAAGACTTTGCTGTGCAATCTCTGAAGTCAGTGTTTGATAGGAATCAAGAAAAATGGAACCTACCGGGGCCTACTTTTTGTCATGGTATTTCAGGTCTTCTTCTGATCACACATCAAATGGCCCTCCAAAGTGAAGATTTAGATCTTAAAGAACAGGTCAATAGACTCAAAGAGATCCTAATGCAATTTTATGAACCTCAGTCACCTTTTGGATTCAAGGATAGGAAACCCTGTAAAAATGGAGAGTATTTTGGGATAAACAATACAGGTTTTCTTGAAGGAAGCGTGGGAGTTCTTTTAACCCTTCTTTCTGTAGAAGGGGCATTATCTTGGTGGCATGCTCCTTTCTTGATTAGCGATGGAATCATTCATGAAAAATAGAGAAGATTTTCTTTTTCAGCCCGCTCCTTTTTTCATGGTAAGAACGCCGCATTTGCCAATTGAGAATTTTTTCTCACTTCTTGCAGAGAAAGATCTTTATGAGTCTCTTATGTCATGGTGTAAAAAAGAAGAGGTCCTGAGAGAGGCTCTTGCGATTGCTTCCCCATCGCTGTATGCATCTATTACCAATCAGAAGGAGAAGACGGAAAAAGAGAAAAAGCAAATTGCTTCGAGCCTCTTAAAATATTTGCTCAGGATGACAACAAGGTCAACCCCTTTTGGGCTTTTTTCTTTTGTTTCCTTAGGGAAATGGGGGAATGAAACTTCTTGTGATTTGGATCTTAATGAGATGAGAAAAAGAGCAAGGCCCGATATGGAATGGCTCTTAGCCGTCATAGACAAATGTTGTTCTGATGAACAGATCCGAGATCAATTGAAAATCAGAGGCAATCCATTGATTCTCGAAGCAGGGGATAGGGCCTACCTTAATTTCGTAAGAAAAAAGCATATTGAAAAAAAATCTGAAGATGGAAAGGAAGAAACGGTAGAAAAGGAAGAGGTGCAGCCTCAAAGTCTTTCCATTCGAACCTCTTTTTTGACGAAGGCAATTTTTGAGATTGCCAAGCACCCAGTTACCATTGATGAGCTCAAAGTCAAAATTGTAAATCAATTTCCTACAGTAGAGAATGAGAAGCTTCAAGCAGTGATCGAAAAGCTTCTTAAAGACCAATTTTTATGCTATGAATATCTTCCCTCTCTTTTAACTGAATCTCCTTTTGCTGATTTTATCTCTAAACTTCCTTTTTCTTGTTCCTATTTACCCCAACTTAAAGAAATAGCTTCTCAAATAGAGAAGTACAATGAAACCCCAGTTGGGCAAGGAGAGAAACTTTTTCAAGAAATTCAAGATCGTATGAAAGAAGTTGTTGCAAGCCCGAACCTTCTTCAAGTCGATACAGGGTATTTTGGAAAAGAGATTTCTCTTCCTTCTTCATTGGCGGAAGAACTATCAGACTCAGCTGAGATTTTATGGAGGTTGTCTTGTACTTCTCCATACCCAGCACTTCTTAGCTCTTACCATGCAAAATTCTTGGAAAAATATGGCAGTAGCCGGACGGTTCCTCTACTCGAACTTTTAGATGAAGAAAGGGGATTAGGGATCCCGGAAAGTTATTTGAATAGCTCAGTAACACCACTTCCTAAAAATAAAAAAGCCGAGCGTTTTGATAAATGGCTTAGAGCGGAATGGGGTTATTGCCAACAGCAAGGAAAAAAGGAAATTTTAGTAACAGAGGAGATCCTGGATAAAATTTTGGAAAAGCCGGACAAAGAAAAAGCCATTCTTTCTTTTGATTACTTTTGTGAAATTTTTGCAAATTCATCCGCTGATATTGATTCGGGTAATTTTTTTCTGCAATTTTCAAGTAACTCTTGGCAGGCAGGAGCTACGTTTGGAAGATTTTTGGATCTACTAGGTGAAAAGGCAAAACAAAATCTAAAAGAAGTCTTTCGAGAAGAAGAAGCCCATGAAGAAAATAGCTTTTTTATAGAATCTTCTTATCTTCCTGCATCGCCTAGATCTTCAAATGTTTCTATCCTTCCTAATCTCAGAGAATATGCAATCGATCTAGAAATACCTGTGAAAACCGGATCAGGGTTTTCTCTTGATGAGATTTATGTCGGAGCAAACTACGATAGGCTTTATCTGACTTTGCAAGATGGTTCAAAGGAACTAGTTGTATGCCAGGGGAGTATGTTAAATCCCTCCTATGCACCAACTCCCATTCGTTTTATACGAGACGTTGGTCGTTCAAGGTATCAACCCCTTTATTCATTTCCGTGGAATGATTTAGAAGATGCTGAATACTTACCTAGAGTGAGATATAAAAAAACAATTCTTTTTCCAGCAAGGTGGAAAGTCGATCTCGCTTCCTTACAGTTGACTCAGCAATCTAAAGAAGAAGTAATTGAAAAAGAGTTCAATACTTGGGCCCAACAGTTACATCTTCCTAGATATCTATTTATGACCGAAGGGGACAATTCGATCTTATTGGATAGAGAGCACCCTTCGCACGTAAAAGAGATTATCTCAAAGCTAAAGAAAGGAATTGAGGTTAAACTTGTAGAAAAAATAGGCCAAGAAGGTGGGGAATGGATTCAAAGTAGCCAAGGTGCACATGCTTCCGAATTTGTTGTTCCGTTTGTAAAAAACAAGAAATATTCTTCGGCTCATTCGAAATTGACCCCTCTTATCCACACTCCTATATCTCATCATTGCCGTTGGAAGCTTCCTGGAAGTGAGTGGCTTTATGCGAAGTGCTATTTAGCAAAAGACGGAGAAAGTCGATTTATATGCGAGAATCTATCCGGCTTTGCAGACTTTTTTATGAATCAAGGAACCATTCATGAGTGGTTCTTTGTTCGTTATTCAGATCCTAAATCTCATGTCAGAATTCGCTTCCGAGGTGAAAAGGATAAAATTATCCAGCAGTTGCTACCAGCTTTCCATGATTGGATGTCCGCTCTTATGCAAAAAGGACAAATAAGGGATTTTGTCCTTACTGGATATGAAAGAGAAGTAGAGAGATATGGTGGGGAACTTTTAATTGATTATGCTGAAACATATTTTTCTCATGATGCGCTCGCCACTATTCCTCTACTCAATACGATGTTAAAAAAGAAAACAAACTTGCCTGAAGAAGTGGTTGCAGCCCTTAATTGTATCGATATATTGAAAGGCTGTAAGCTAAATATAGAGGAACAACTCTCGTTTTTCACATCACTTAATTTACCAAAAGATGAATTAAAAGGGTTTCGTGAGTGGAAAGATCCTCTTCTAAAACTTACCGAGGCTATTTTGGAAGAGAGGGGAGACCTTTTTTCTGAAACCCTCTTTCTTTTAGAAGCATTTGAAAAAAGGCAAAAGGGCTTATTTTCTTTTGTAACAAAAATGGAAGAATTGAAAGAACAAAAGCGGCTTTCGATTCCTGCAGAAAGTATATATGGAAGTATTTTACATATGCACTGCAATCGATTCCTTGGTACCGAATCGAAAAAAGAACAAAAAGCTATGATTTACGCCTACCACGCTCTCTTCACACTCAGACAAAAAATGAAGCAACTTCAAGATGCAAAGCTTTTAGAGATAGCCTCTGTTTGATTTTTTAATAAACATCTTGCTTTAGAAAAATATTTTTTTTACTCTTTTTTATAAATTTTATTAAAAGGAGGAGCTATGCAAAAAACACTTGATTCCAAAGAGATTCCACAGTTTGATCTTTACGATCTAGACTTTGAGATCACTATACCAAAAGATACTATTACTATGGGACCACAGAGCAATTCATGTCCATGGGCCTGCACGGCTACATGCGGGGGGTCTTGCACTCCACCAAAATGCTATTAAAAAGATTAAAGTACGATGCTTTACATTACTCTAATCAAGTAAAGATCAAACAGGGTTGAAATGATAAGTTGTCGATATCCAGATCACTCAGTTAGATATGAGGAGAGAAATTCTTCTCCTACAAGTTTATCAAACAAAGAGGAGAACTCTTCAGTTAAGTATCATGTAACAGGGGAGAGCGATCTACAGCTACCACTTGTACAGAACTTTTTTCAAGAGAGTTTTACAAATCACCAAAAATACCTCATCACTTTTAAATCTTTGCCTGGAAGAGTGGTTTGTAGTCTTGAAATGGGTCTGGTAACAAAGAATAACGTTCCTATTGTTGTTGAAAAAGGTTTCCAGGTAGATAGCTCAACATGCAAAAATCCTTTCCATTTAACTTACTATTCTAAAAAGAATACGCTAGTTATCGGATCTTATGGTTTGCGAGGTGGTATGCCACCGCCATTAGGAACACTGACCGAAGTGCAAATCCAAAGTATTAAGGATTTACTAGGTCAGAGTGATATGCAAATCGCAGAAATATTTCGGCAGAGGATGCCACAAGGTACCTATACATGTGTAAATGTTGTTTCTTTAGATTATCATTTTGCAGATACAGTAGGGGACAAACCATCAAAAGTCATATCCTTAACAGTCAATAACAAAGAATATATTAGTTGTATTTTCTATTACTTTATTATGGGATTTCTCATACCGGATATGGATCAATTTCCTCCTATAGAAAAAGACTCTTTGGAAAAACAGTTGTTGCAAGCACTTTGCAGAGCTCATGGAAACATAATAGAAATTGAACAAGCGTATTCTCAATGTACACGCATAGACTGGGCCATTGCAAATGATGTAACTCTTACTGAGATTATCCTGAAAAAATCCAATGCAGTACTAGCTGTTTATAAAACAGGAAAAGTTCTAGGATCTCTTATTCCTGCCATATTGCGGGTCGTATTAGAGGGGGTGGCAATGTCTCGCAGAATGCAACAACCTCAAGGAAATCAGGGCGATGGCGGAATGGTATGAATATTTTGAATTTTCTATATCGGCTACCAGCAGCCGCTCTGACCATTACTGATTCCTCATATCAAAAAGATGAAAAAGAACAACAAGTGCTTGTTCGAAGATCTTCTGATGAAGATGCAAATGTCACAGTACGCTCAATTCAAGATTTTCGTATTACAACATTACGGTTGTATCAAGAATTTCGCCAAAATCCTGGAAATATGACGTTACTTACTGATGCAAACAACATTTTACGTAGGGCAACCGCAGGGTATGCTGATTTAATGAGATTTGATCCTGAAATGGCGGAAGTCAATCGTTATCAAGTTGTTGCTATGAGAAATCTTGTTACACAAATGCATACCAGTTGCCCTCGATTAATGCCGCTTCATCTAGATATGATCCAAGACTTTTTTACGACCCCGATTGAAAAATTTTTTATAGACCCTGATACTGGCATTAGATATGTCCAACCTGATCACAGCCAGGTTTTAAACTTAGGAATTCAGTATTTTGAAGCAGATATGTATGCATCTATAGGATTTTCTAGAGAAGAAAAATTAGATGGAAGAGTGTGTGATGTTCTTTTTATGACTAAATTTCCCGATCAAATTGCTTTTGAAACGCCTTCAAAAAAAAAGCATTTTCCTATGAGAGCATATGAATGGTTGTGCAAAAAAAAGATTGAAGCGAAACAAAAAAAGATAACTGATAGAATTAGTCGACAAATTGATTGCCTAGAGAGGGTTAATAAAGAACTGCAAGCAAAGCATAAACTGTGGAAATACAAATCTTTTAAACCGTGTGCGACAAAAGAACTAACCCACTTAGGGATGGAACCTAAAAAGGCAAATCTCTACCATGCATTAGTGTTTTTCTATAAAAAATCAAATGTATAAAAACTAAAAATCCATGACAAGAATCGATTCAAATACTCCAATTTTCGTTTTTCCTCGTGATAATGGCTCGATTGAAGTGCGAAGAAATGAAGCAGACAATAAGTATTCTTTTGAATGGGCTGGCATCATTGAAGAACAAACCACTTTGAAAGTTGTAGAAGTGGTTTCACCAATTCCTGGAGTTCCATTAGAGGCTTTTACAGAAAAAGAATTACCTATAGTTTTGAGCCAATGTCATCCTATACTTACCAAATATGATAAGAGCTCTTATAAAATCACTCTTACATTTGGGCTAAAAGGAGGAGTTACAGATGTTAAAGCCTTAATTGCTGCAAGACCGGATATCAGCCCTCAAGAGCTAGCGTCTGCCATTATACGTAATCTACCAGAAGGAACGTTTCGATCTGTGAATGTAACTCATATAGATTATGACTTTTTTAATACTGTAAAACCTGCTTTTGCAATCTCTTTACATCCTAGTGGTTATTTATTTATGCAGCTTCTTAAAAGCTTGAGAGAATTATTTATGGGATACCATCCATCTAATCCTAAAATGTATAATGCAACCGCTGTTGTCAACTATATCATGGGTATAAATCAATCGCAGGAGGGTAACCAAGACCTAGTAGATGCTTATAATGACAATAGAAGGCTAGATATTTTTGTATCCCTTGATGGGAAGACTATGCTCTGCGTATTTCAAATGGAGAAAATGGGCTTATTTGACTACCGTTTATGCGTAGTCTTGTAATTTAGGAAACTTCTATTAGCAATTATGTAATTTTTTAGGTCCGGACTATGAAAAAAACACTATTTCTTCTTCTAGCTTTAAACTGTACAGTTTCCTCTTTTGCAAGAGAACCTCTGCAATTCACTTCTTTTAGTAGTCCAATTCTTGAAGCTTTATCCGGAGAACTTACTAAAGAAGAGGTCCTTTCCAAAGAAACACAAGACCTCATCGACAGTATGCTACAAATTGCTAGAGGAGAAAGAGAGGACTTTAATAGGGGGATTATGGTCGGACTCGCAGCCCCGCAGCTTGGGATCTTGAAACGGATAATCCTTGTTGATATAGGTCTTGATATGAGTAAAAAGCAGCTTGGAAAACTCACAGCCTTTATCAACCCTAAGATCATCTGGAGATCATCGGAGTCCAACATAGAGCACGAAGGTTGCTATTCGGTCCCCGAAGGCCTAATTGGAATGGTTCCTAGACCTCTTCATATTAAATTTACAGCTTTAGATCGAGAAGGAAACTCAGTTGAACAAGAGTTATCGGGGCTTTCTGCAAGAGTTTTCCAACATGAGCTAGATCATTTAGAAGGAATTCGCTTTCCCGAGCGTGTAGGGGAAAATGGAGTTCTTCATTGGGTTTTTGATCACGATATTGTGGAGTACAGAAAAAATCGAGAAAATTGGCCCAATATTTGTAGTTGGGGTGATTGGCTCAAGATTAAAGAACAGATAGCACCCCGTAGATAAATCCACTAGAACTGCACCGCTATCCCTAAATTATAACTGCCGCTCTTTCCTCATACACGAGGGTAGCTCCATAATTTCCTGTAATAATGAGATTGGTTAAACTAAATAGATAAATAAACCATATAACAATGGCAATATCTTTTTTTACAACCCAGCCATTATTTTGCAACTTAATCAAAAAATGCTCTTATCCAGGCTGTGAATAGGGTAATAGTAAACCCATAGGAGGGGTTGGGTTGGGAACACATCAACCTAACTGGCGACATAGCGCTTAGACTGGAAGAAGGGTAGAGCTGGTATTTATAAAGAGCAGAATGTCAGGAAACTACACAAATAGAACGTCTGATAATTTACGTTATGTTGGAATTCCTGGGCATCCTCACTATTGAGACTAAGTAGTAGAACAGCCCAAAATCTTCTAGAAGTTGCTCATTGCCCTCAAATCCAAAAGATTTTATATTCGTCTGCACTTTATCCAACCTTAAATTGATTAATGACACAAAGAACTTCAATTTACCCTACCGACGTTCCTGCTGGTTTTTCTCACCCCAAGCAACCCAAAAACGATTTGCAAGAATTGGCAGATACAGTGAATCGTTTCATAGCCGATGTAAGCTCTTTTGGAGCTACAAAAGTTGTTTTTGAAATTTCCCGTTCATTCTGTACTACCTTAATGGGGAAAAATTCTCGTTATTCACAAGCGTTTCTTCTTGTAGAAAGGGAAAACAAAACAAAGGAACTTTCTACTGCAAAAACATTGGATGAGGAGTTACAAAGCCTATATGCAAAGTTACGTTCAGATAATCCTGATTTTCAAAAAAATGCATGGAGTGATGAAGTCGCTTTTTTTCTTTTTCGAGGAGTTGCTACGATTTCTGCTCATTTTTTGGAACGGTTTTTGTTTTTTCTCTTGCAAGACTGGAAAATGATTCTAGAAAAGGACGTAAATAGCTTTGTTAAAGAGAAAGAATTGAATGATTTTGAAGCCCTTAGAGCAGATGTTTATTCCCACCTGGAACAGTATATATTGGATATGCAAAACGCTTATAAAGAAGGTTTGCAAAAGTCGTCAGATTTTCAGGGTGAAACACAAGAACTTTACAATGCTTTTAGCCACTGGCTTTTGACTAAATACCCACCGGCTCTATTTTTTTGTAAAGTCATCGATCATGAACTAAGTCGAATTCGATTTTCTACTACCTCTATCTTTTCCTATGGGAATAGGATTCTTGCTATTGTTACTAAAGTTCTGTCCGTCCTTATTCAATGTTTTGTGATCATTCCCGAAAAGGGTTTCAATCGATTGATTCAATATAGACTCCAAAGCTATATTTCAAAAAAAATAAAAATTCAAATCGATAAGCATCTAAATCCTATTGATAGAGAAAAATTACAAAAAAATTTCCTTCGTAACATCCTTACCATCGTAAAGAAACCTGATGATACTAGTTTAAGCAAAAAAACTCTTCCTCAAGGAGAAATAGACCGATTACAAAAACTTATTGAACAAGTTTTCGATTTAATTGATTACGAGAAAGCGACAGCTTTAGAGGTTGGGGAAACACAACAACCCAATAGTGACTTCAAAAAGCCGAAAGTTATAAACTTCATAAAGAAACCCTCCCCTTTATCAGAAATCGAAACTGTTCGTACCTTTTTACAAACCAGTTTGGCAAATAAAGGCGGAAAGATCCTTGCAAAACAACTGCAAAAAGAGCAACTAGCGCGTGAATGTATCGAAATCATTCCTAAATTATACAAAGAAATCCTCAATATAGATTTTTCTAAGGAAGATGCAAACACTATTGATGCATATCTTACAGCCATTCTCACTGTACTCATTAATAATTTTTCTTCGGAAAAAACTGGTTTTAGAATTCCTTGGATAGAATCCATTATTCAAAAGAAAATCATCCCTAATAGTATTATACAAGGGATCGCTAAACCTCTCTTGGCTCTATCGATGGATCCAAAGCATCATGTCTACGGAGTGATTCACCCTTTAATGAAAGCAGCAGTAGGCGAAGTAATTCGATAATTTATGTATAGTTTGTACATAAGCCGTTGGGATAGAATTCTTTTCATTTTTTCTAAAAGCTCGTGCCAAAAATACCCATTCTCTTTAAGATACACCGAAATTAAAAAAACAGGAGTAATTTATGCAAGCTACTACCGGCTACGCAGCCACTGCCCAGCAATTTCAGGTAAACAATTCACAATTGACCTTAGTCACTAATGAGCCAAGAACAATGACCGAGTTATTTTATAAGGCTTCCTTCTCTGTCCCTAGGCACGATTATTTTACAAGACGCCCTCAAATGGTAGCTCATACTCTAGAGGCAAAAATTACACTCGACCAGCCTAATCCTGGCGTCGAAACCAGCTCCGACCGAGTTGAATCATCTCAAATTACTGAACCTTTAGATCAGTTAATGAATGCCTCTTTGCAGCAGTATACAAATGTACAGGATTTAGCAGATACAGTAGCTGAATTCGAAAGTGATATTTTTCAGGTTAGTGATGTAGAAATTACAGATAGGGATATGATTCAGAATGGCATTGCGCTTGTTGCTTTACCAATCGGACAAGTGCAGCATGTAGCAGTGGATCTACCAACTCATATATCCTTCGAGATAGATAGACTTACTCAGACAACTAAAGTCTTCTATGAAGCAATGTTCAGTGACGTTCGTTATGCGCCTATCCCAGAATTTGCTGTCTCAACTAGAATCACTCCTCGAGCTGGTGAAATCGCGTTTCCTGCTTTACAACGTGAATTAGATTTTTATACTTTTCAAGCGTTGCAACAGGTTACGGCTACAAATAATTCCTACGAAGCTATATCAACTTCCTTTGCTAGCTTTCCTATGCAGTTATCTACTGCTCAGGAATCAGAGAATATAGTTATGGGGTACAGAAGGTAAAATCACTACTATTGCATTCTTGGATGTAAGGCGCTCTCTTTTAAGTGCCTTACATTTTCTCATAGACAATCTTTCAGAAATGCCTCAAATTTCGCTTATTTGAGCTTTGACAGCACATATCATTCCTAAAAATGAAAATGTGCAATGAAAAACGGATTTTTTAGAAATAGCACTATTAATATAGGTCTTTTGGCGAATGGTGCATTTTTAAGACCTTGAAGTGACCGTCTTTTAAAATGTTTTGGGGAACATAACGATCTAGCTTATCATTATGGTTGGCAGTGGTTAAAACGATGCTTTTTTGTCCTTTTTTCTCTTCATAGAAAGCGACTAACTGCGCTTCAGAAAGGCCAGTCGCGTTCGATAATGCCTGAAAAAAGTCTCCAACGGTTGCATCTGCTGGAAGATCAAACATGAATTTGTCACTTTTAGAAGGTTTATAAGGTTTGTCAGCATCTTGTGTAGATAGGTTCATTGGCATGTACACTGTAACTTTATTCAAATCCTTCATAAAACCTCTTTAGTTTCTAAATTAAACTTAATTCCTTATTAATCTTTATTAAAACTAATGTGAATTAAAAAGTAAATAATTATTTTTAATTCTCAAATT
>JABEVM010000058.1 GCA_013041585.1 Chlamydiota bacterium | reverse complement strand
CATTAATAGCTAAAGTACATGATAACAAACAAGCTGCCTACATTAATAATAGTAGCGGAAGCTCTTGTTCAAGGTTAGTAATTAGTAACTTAGATATTCAAACATGCCATATTGCAACTAAAAACATTCCAACAACACTTTGGGAGAAAGCGATCCATTTTCTGACCTTAGGAGACTATCGCTGGACAACCATTTCTTATAAAGAATCTGAAGGGGCTGAAACTAAAGAAGTCTTAGTCAATAAGAACAGTTTAATCAAACGTTTACACAATGCTGGGGTGAATGAAAATCAAATCACACAGGCAGTTAGCAATTCAGCAAACTTTTTATCAACCTTTATCGCAAGAACCATACCGGAAGTTAAAATTTCAGCAGATTTAACTAAAGTTCGACATCTAAACCTTGAAGAACGTAATTGTATTTTAGATTATTGGAAATCGTATGGCACCAGACTTGTTCAAGAAGCGCAGCTTGAGAATACATGTATTCGTATCCAACCCAAAAATTCCGGATTAGCAAGAACACTCATCATTACCCCTGAAGGAAAACTTTTTATTATTTTAAATAAAAAAACAGACACAAGAGTAGGAAAAGGCTGTTATAAAGAAGTCAAATTCTGTTTCGAACTCACTGAAGGAAAATTTGCCACTTACACTAGCTTTACTGACAAAAAGGAATATGAAAATGAGATCCGCCATTTAGAAAAATTCAAAGGCACACCTAATGTACTACAATTGCTTGCTAAGGACAAATACACCTCAAAAAAGGGTGTAGAGAAATTCGGCTTGATCACAGAGTATTGTAATTTTGGTGATATGTCGCATCTTGATTTTGCTAAATTCCCTTCAGACAAGAAAATAAAATTTTTACAAGATCTAGTTCGAGCTCTTCAAGAAATTCATAGTAAAGGATCTATCCACCGTGACATTAAGCGTCTTAATATTTTTATTAAGACTGTAAAAGAAGAATTCATTCCGATTATCGCCGATTTTGGAGTTGCAAATGATAAAACAGAAACGAAGCGTCGTAGGAAAATGTATTCAACACCGCTCTATATGCACCCAAAGGTTGCCCTTAATAATCTACATCGAGACAAAGATTCAAATTATATGGTTGATGAAACCGTAGATATTTGGGCTTTAGGAGTTGTATTTTACCAAATCATGTCAGATGAAAAATCAGGACTTCCATGGGCAGACAAAGGACCAACTCAAGTTTATAAAAATCTTGCTAAATACGCAAATGGACAAGAAGTTTTCCCTAAGCCAAATGATGAAAAATCCTTCTCTTATCTCGTTTGGAAAATGCTACAAGCAGACCCAAGCAAGCAATTTACTCTTGAAGAAGTAATGCAATTTTTAGAGAAAAATCCTAACTGTTTTGATTCATCATCAAGATAGAAAATTGCCAGGATCTGATTTCCTTTAAGCTGTTTTTTCTTTCGATCCTATCTATCATTTTCGCTTATTCTAAAAAATCTCATTTATTTCACCTTATAAAACATATAGAACACTCTCTTCTATACTATATTCAGTGGCATAAATTTATTCTGGTTTGACCCGAATAGGTGATTTTCCTACAATGCGGAAAATACCACTAAAGAAAATATACCCGCGTTGTATGGCTGAAAAAAAAGGCTTCGTCTCCACTGTTTCAGATTATTGCTATGAGAAAGCTTCCTTTCTCGTTGCAATTGGAGAATACATGCGTCTCATGGTTAATGTCGCTAAAGCAACTCTGCAAAAACCTCCGCATTTACACCTAATCCTAAAGCAAATGTTCAATGTCGGTGTAGCTTCGCTCCCAGTGGTTGCCATTACTGGATTTTCTACGGGCCTTGTTCTTGCAGCTCAATCATTCTACCAACTTTCCGATAAAGGGCTTGCAGGTGTTACAGGTCTTATGGTCGCCAAAGCTATGATGACAGAGCTTGGACCTGTACTTACTGCGTTTATGGTGACAGGGAGAGTCGGCGCTGCTATGTGTGCAGAGCTTGGTACCATGAAAGTGACAGAACAGATCGACGCACTAGAGACCATGGCTGTCAATCCCAATAGATATCTGATCTCACCTCGCATTATCGCAGGAACTTTCATGATGCCACTGCTTACCATCTTCGGTATCGTGACAGGGATCTTTGGAGGTTATTTAATTTCAGTACTGTATTTTGAAATGGCACCTTCCGCTTATTTCGATCCCATGCATACCAATATCACAACCTTTGACTTTTCAATTGGCGTGATCAAAGCGATTTTCTTTGGTATCCTCATCATGACAATCTCTTGCTATAAGGGATTAAAAACATCAGGTGGCGCAGAAGGCGTTGGTAGATCGACGACAAATAGCGTGGTGATCTGTTATGTTTGCATCCTGCTTAGCAATTTCTTCCTCACAGTCGGATTAAATGTAATCAATAGCCTACTTCCGGGGTCAGCATGATTACCATCCGCAAACTATGTAAATCCTACGGCAAGCTTAAGGTATTGGATGAATTGGACCTGGATATTCAAACCGGGGAAACCCTCGTTATTTTAGGACGCTCTGGTGTGGGAAAAAGCGTTCTTCTCAAACATATCATTGGGATTTCCAAACCAGATAGCGGCACAATTGATGTCGACGGCATTCGGATTTCGGATCTCAGCGGTCCTGCACTATACAAAGCAATTCATAACATGGGAATGCTCTTTCAAGGAGCTGCT
This sequence comes from Chlamydiota bacterium, assembly GCA_013041585.1. Taxonomy (GTDB): domain Bacteria; phylum Chlamydiota; class Chlamydiia; order Chlamydiales; family Rhabdochlamydiaceae; genus JABEVM01. The sequence goes on along the minus strand of JABEVM010000058.1, from coordinate 4,460 downwards.
TTATTCGATTCGATGAATATCGAACAAAATACAGGCTTTTACCTGAATGAACACGGCGCTTCCATGAGTGATGGAAATTACAGTAAACAAAGCATTCCTGAAAGGGTCACCGAAGCGCTTGCTATGGTAGGACTTGAGGGCACGGAAAAGAAAATGCCTTCCGAACTTTCTGGAGGAATGAGAAAACGAGCTGGCCTCGCCAGACTTATCGTATACAGGCCCTCTATCTTACTCTATGACGAACCAACCACTGGGCTTGATCCAATTACCTCTATGCATATTAATGAACTTATCGTAAAAACACAAAAAGAGCTTAAAGCAACAAGTATCGTGGTAACACATGACATTCTCTCCGCGCTCTTTGTGGGTGATAGGCTGGCCTTGCATAAAGATGGAAAAATCGCTTATATTGCGGATCCAGATACCTTTATGCAAATTGACGACCCTATTATCGATTTTTTACGCAAAACTGTTTCGCAAGATCCACGTCTTTTAAGGAGAAATAAATGAGAGAACAAACTAAAAACATGCTCATTGGGGTCTTTATCCTCACAGCCTGTTTTCTGATCGTCTCAATTATCATGTTTTTAAAGCCGACTGTTGGAGATGGGAAAAAAACTCTCTACGTCCGTTTTTCCAATATCAACAAGATCAATGTTGGTACAAGGGTGATGTTTGCTGGGAAACCAGTTGGAGAAGTTGTAGCAATTGACGAGATCTACAATGCCAGAGAGCAGCCCTCTGATGTGCTAGGACACGTCTACTTCTACCAGCTAGTCCTCAAAGTGGATTCCAGTGTAAAGGTCTATAATACAGATGAAATTGCGCTCCAAACTTCAGGCCTGTTAGGAGAAAAATCCATTGCCATCATACCAAAGACACCTCCCGTTGGAGTGATCCCGAAGCTTCTGTCTAACGAGCCTATTTACGCAAACTCTGTAGACCCAATTGAAAACACTTTTGATGAGATTTCCGACCTTGCCAATAAAATCCAAGCATCCGTTGACCATTTTTCTAAATGGATGAGTGAAAATAGCGAAGATATTTCTTTTGCTATTAAAAAATTTGGTGAGGCTATGAACCAAATCAACATGGCCGTCACAGATGTAAACGATCAGCAAATGGTTCAAGAAGTGAAAAATACCTTACTCTCTTTCCAGCAAACATCTAATTCCGTTGCGGACACGATCACACAGCTGAAAGACGATGAAGCTTTTACCAATTTAGCGATCACTTTGGACCATGCCAAAAATTTCAGTCAGTCCATCGAAACCATTACTGACAATTTAGCTGCGGGCAAGGGCACGATCGGAAAATTGCTTGAAGGTGATGATCTCTATTTACGTTTCACTGCGATCATGAGCAAAGCCGATACGATGATGAATGACATCAACCACTACGGTCTTCTTTTTCATTTAAATAAAAGCTGGCAAAGACAGCGCACAAAACAGATGACCGAGATCGACGCTTTAAACAGCCCTGCTGATTTTAAAAACTTCTTTGAAGGACAAGTCGACCAGATCAATACCTCCATGGCCCGAATTTCTGTTCTTGTTGATAAAGCGGATAACAGTCCCAACCGTGAAAAGATCTTTGAAGCCACAAGCTTTAAAAAGGATTTTGCTGAACTCCTTAGAGAGATCGACGAACTTGCAAATAATCTCAAGCTCTATAACCAAAAGTTATTAGAACTTGGAGCGTACGGAGACTAACATGCAATCTGTCCCTTACTCCCACCTAACAAAAGGCACATTTTTGGTCGCAAGTCCAGACGTGACCGATGGGATCTATTTTCGCTCTGTGCTGCTCCTTTGCGAGCATGGCGCCAATGGTTCATTCGGCCTCATTATCAATAAAGGCTTAGATATAGAACTTCCCGAAGACATCCTCAATATAAAAGAGCTGAGCAACCCTCATGTAGAAATTAGAGCTGGGGGTCCCATCCAACCCAATCAGATGATGCTTTTGCACTCTAGCCAGACACTTGGAAACCAGGTCTTAGAAATCTGCGAAGGTTTGTACTTAGGAGGAGATCTACAATTCCTGCAAGAGGCTATGGCAGATAAAGACGGCCCCTATATCCGTCTATGCTTTGGATATGCCGGCTGGGGCATTGGACAACTTGAAAGGGAGTTTTTATCCGGACAGTGGTTTTTACACCCGGCCTCTGCCAAACATGTTTTCGAAACACCTTCAGAAAAGGTCTGGCAAAGCGTGTTAAGAGAAATGGGCGGCAAATATGCAACCCTTTCTATGATTCCAGAGGACCTTAGGCTCAACTAAAGCGGCTCAGACTCTTCCACCTTCATCTTCTTGATAAAGTTCTTTGGATAGAATTTCTCAAAAGCATCTAAGATTTCTTTCTTATTATGGACTAAAGCAGTATGGATACACACTAAAGAGCTGACCATACGGTGTAGATCTTGTGTATCGATGGCTCTTTCTCTCACTGCAAGCGCCGCTGAATAGAGCATCCAAAGTAGAAAATCTTTCTCTTTCGCATTCCAATCCGTATCTTCTTGGATCATACGGATAAAGGAGAAGAAACCAGCGCTCATCGCTGTTCCTGTATCTGCTGTATCCTTAGATGTAAAGCTGATCGAATCTGGTTTTGTGAGCTGAATGATTTTTAAAACAAAGAAATAGTAAAAAATTTCAATAAAATCTAAGCGCTCTGTTCGAGAGAGCTGCTTTTTATCCAGGAAGAAGTATTCATGGACCTTTTCAATCATTTTTTCCGCTATTCCTAATAATTCTTCTACGGGAAGGGAAGCCCCAAAGAAGAAGCCGCACTGAGGCCCGCTCTGCAGTTGCTCTTTGAAATGTTTTTTGAAAAGACTTGCCGAATGTATGTCTATATACGATGCGCTCTGGAAATAGAATTCGGTATTTTTGGCAAGAGTGACCACAATTAAGTTATTTGCATACTCCGCTTTTTTTTGCATCTCCTCTAACACCTGACAACGCGCATGCTCTTGCCAAGCAGTTCGGTCTTGTAAATTGATAAGAAGGTGTTTTTTTTGCGCCATCTTCGTATGAAGAGAGCGTAAAAAACCTGTGAACTCATCAACGACCGCCGCTACATTGATAAACTCTTGCTTTGTCGGAGATGGGACGCGCAAAACACTGATATGCCATTCTTCATGGATAAAAGCGTACATCTGGCAAGGATAGTTCTGCTCTGCAATCGGATCGAACCCTTTTCTATAGCCTTGTTCTCTGAAAGTATCCAAAGTCCTCATCAGAGGACCGTTTGGATATTTCTTTAAGACATTTCGAATGGATTCATCTTCATCTAGAAGAGTGTTCCATAAGGCCAGGTCTTTTTCTACCTCTTTTGTTTGCTTCTTCTGATGACCACCTTTTTCAATCAGTTTATGCAAGAAGTCAATCGCTTCTTTACGGCTTCCCACTCGCATAAAGAAGAAAAAGCAAAGAGCATGCGATAAATTTAAGACTGAGAAGAAAAAACGATCGCTTTTATCAGGTGGAGAGGCAAGTAAATGCTGATAATCTTCTGAGGATAGAGCCTCTCTTAAATAACTGTGAAAATCGCTATAATAGGACAAGCAGCTCTTTCCTGTCGTATTCTGGATGAGATTTCTAGGATTTGCAGCGAGCATAAGCGCCATCATAGCTTTTCCAAGCGAAGTAACAAAATCGACTTGTTTATGCTGCATGGCCTCTTTATAAAACTCATCAATATATACAGCAGAAAGACGAAGAATTTCCCGGGCTGAGGCATGCAGATCGCGATCTTGCGCAATCCGAATTTTTAAAAAGGGATCTTCCCCCTCTACTTCGACTAAGAGCTCATCCAAATCCCCTACTAGGCGGATATGGCGCACAAGGTTCGGATTGAAAAAAGGCTTTCCATCTTCTTTCCTTATATAGAAAAGATCGTAGTCTTTATCTCTTTTGACAGTCTCTAAGTCCTTTAACCCTTTTTGGTGGATGTCTAACAAAGAATCATCCATTTTTCCCCATTCACTCTGCCAAGCCTCTTCTAGCTCCAACGTTTTCTGGAACTTCTTTAAAATCTTCTTCGTATAAAATTGCTGGAGGTCGCGGTACTCTTCTAAATCTGTGACTCCGACCTTTTCATGGGTACCTTTAAAGAGCCTTGTGTACTTATCCAGTTTTTGTCCGGCCTCTCCGACAAGCGCCATCATAGCCTGAACTTTTTTCTGAGTTTCTTCGTTTTTCAGGTCTTTGCGGTCTTTTTCATAAATCTCCTGCAAATGCTTATGCACGGCTCTGAGACTCTGTTTCACTGTTTCCTGGTTATTATCTAAACGGGTAGGGTCTAGCCATCTCTGGGCAGATTCTTCTACACTCCCCTTCTCAAGTTCAGCAAGACTTGATAGGTAATCAACTGCTTCTACAACGCTTAGCTCTTTAGGTTTATCAGAGTTTTTCATTATGTCCGCCCTGCATCAAAGATTTATAAATACATCTAT
>JABEVM010000010.1 GCA_013041585.1 Chlamydiota bacterium | reverse complement strand
TATTCATATTATCACGAGTTTTTTAGTCTAGCAAATAATAAGGGTGTATTAAAGACGTTGCTGATAACTCCCTCTCGGATTATATAGATATTTTAGCAATGGTAATTGGAGAGAAAAATGAAAAGCTTTCTAAGAATGTTGATTCTGAGTTTTTTTGGCTTTGCAGGCAGCTGTTTTGCGACAGAGAAAGCCTGGCATTTTACAGCAAATGATATAAATGCTTTACATAGTAAGCCAGCGGATGAGCAGATTGTCTACGGCAGCGAACCACTTCAATTTGGAAGACTCCGTCTGCCAAATTCAGAGGGACCTCATCCAGTTGCCATTGTGATCCATGGAGGGTGTTGGACGTCTAAATTTGCGACTATACAAAACACCGAAGCGCTTGCGGACGCACTTCGCGACCAGGGCATGGCTACGTGGAATATTGAATACAGAGGGACTGATGCAAATGGAGGCGGCTGGCCTGGAACTTTTGAAGATGTTGGCAGCGCAGCAGATTTTTTACGAGAGATTGCAAGTAAATATTCTTTAGACTTAAGTCGTGTAGTCGTTGTAGGTCATTCTGCTGGGGGACATTTAGCTCTTTGGCTTGCCGCAAGACACAAAATCCCATCTGATAGCGTTCTCTTTAAAGAGAATCCACTTGTACTCCGAGGGGTGATTTCTCTAGGCGGTATCCCGGATTTAAAAGCCTTTCGAAAACTGGGAAGCTCAGAACAAGGGTGCGGAGAGGATGTAGTAGGAAAACTTTTAGGGGGCGCGCCTGATTTAGTATCAGAACATTTTATGGAAGCGTCTCCAAAAGAATTATTACCACTAGGAGCGCCGCAAATTTTAGTTTATGGAGCAGATGACCTTGTAGTTCCAGCAGAACTTGGTAGAGCTTATATGCAAGTTGCACAAAAAAAAGGGGATAGCGTCGAACTCTTTGTTGTAAAAGGCGCAGCGCATCATGAGTATGCAGCTCCCAATTCCGTGACCTGGCCCGTTGTTAAAACAGCAGTTATCTCTTTGCAAAATGGAGCTACTGTTAAAAATACGGGAACCTTTCAATGTTTGCTAGAAAGGTAAGTTTCAAAAGTTGTAAGTGGTACTTTTCTTTCTAATCCTGGCTGTTTGCATATTTCAGATTGAAAAAAATCGAAGATCGAATCACAATTTTTGTAAAACATAATAAAATGAAAGGAAACTCATGGACCTCGAACTTAAAAAACAGCTTTCGAAAATAGCGAGCACAATCAGACAACTTTCCATGGAAGCGGTACAAAAAGCCAATTCGGGACACCCAGGACTTCCTATGGGATGCGCAGAATTAGGAGCTTATCTCTATGGTCATTTACTACGCCACAATCCTAAAAACGCAAAGTGGCTAAACAGGGACAGGTTTGTTCTTTCCGCAGGCCACGGTTCGATGCTTTTATATTCTTGTCTACATCTAGCAGGATTTAATCTTTCACTCGATGAGATCAAACGCTTCCGTCAGCTCCATTCAAAAACTCCAGGTCATCCAGAAATTTTTATGACAGAAGGTGTGGAGGCAACAACAGGCCCTCTAGGGCAGGGAGTTGGAAATGCCGTTGGACAAGCTTTAGGCTTAAAAATTCTGGGAACCAAATTCAATAGCGAAGGATATCCAATTTTCAATAGCAAAGTGTATTGCTTAGCCGGAGATGGCTGTATCATGGAAGGGATTTCTTCTGAAGCTTCTTCCTTAGCAGGACATCTTCGTCTTGATAACTTAGTCCTCATTTATGATTCGAACCATGTTTGTTTAGATGGGCCCCTTGTCGAATGCTGTTCTGAAGATACAAAGATGCGCTATAAATCGTATGGGTGGGATGTTTTTGAGATCGATGGCAATGATTTAGATGCAATTGATCGAACTTTTACACAGATTAACGAAATACAAAAAAGACCGATCCTTGTCATTGCTCATACAGTCATTGGAAAAGGATCTCCTCATAAAGAAGGGACTTCTAAAGCTCATGGATCTCCACTTGGACCTGAAGAAGTAGCTCTCACGAAAAAGGCTTTAGGACTTCCAGATGAACCATTTTATATTCCACAAGCTGTATCCTCGTTCTTTGAAAATAAAGTCGCGAAAGACCAGCAAAAAGAGATGCAGTGGAATGAGATGCTGAAGAAGTGGGCGAAGGTAAAACCTGAGCTTAGCAAACAGTTTGAAGAGATGAAAGAAAAGCACCTTCCTACTGATCTAGAACAGAAGTTGCATGCAATTGAAATGAAGAGCCCCTTAGCGGGAAGAAGCGCTTCTCAGATTGTACTTGATACACTCGGAAATCTCTTACCTCAAATTTATGGTGGATCTGCTGATTTATCGTGCTCAGATCTGACGCTTATGAAAAATTTCCCTTTGGTAACTCCTGGTAATTTTGCAGGTCGCAACATTAAGTATGGAGTGCGTGAATTTGCGATGGCAGCTGCAGCGACAGGTCTTGAACAGACGGGGATGATCACACCTTATGTCGGAACTTTTTTCACATTTTCCGATTACATGCGTAATGCAATAAGACTTGCAGCGCTTTCCAGAACTCATGTGATTTATCAATTTACCCATGATTCGATCTTTTTAGGTGAGGATGGCCCAACACATCAATCTGTTGAACAACTGGCGTCACTACGCGCTATGCCTTATCTGCACGTCATTCGCCCAGCAGATAATTTTGAAGTGAAAATGGCATGGATTGCAGCGCTACGCTATAAGGGTCCTACCGCAATTGTATTATCGCGTCAGAACTTGCCACAGCTGCCTTGCAATGATGTTCCTTACGATCAGGGAATGGGACGCGGAGCCTATATTGTTAGGAAAGAAAACGGTGCACCTGATTTCACTCTTTTTGCAACAGGTTCAGAAGTATCCCTTAGCTTAGATGTAGCAAACGCTCTTGAGAGAATTGGAAAGAAAGTTCGCGTAGTATCGATGCCATGCTGGGAGATTTTTGAACAGCAAGAGGAAAGCTATAGGCTTTCTGTTGTCGGTGGAAACCTTGGGAAAAGGGTAAGTATCGAAGCAGGAGTAAGCTTTGGATGGCATAAGTGGACAGGTCCCGAAGGGATCAATATCAGCATGGAACGCTATGGGGAGTCTGCTCCGCAAAGCGATCTAGCAGCTGAGTTTGGTTTTACTGTTGATGCAATTTTACAACGTCTATTAGCATGACACAATTTCTTGATGCACTAGCTTGCAAAAACCGTTCTCGCCCTCCCGTTTGGCTTATGAGACAAGCGGGGCGGTATTTACCGCAGTATGCACTTCTGCGAAAAAAATATTCGTTATGGCAGATGTTTCACGAGCCAGAGCTTTCTTATCAAATTACTCGTATGCCAATCGATATTTTAGGTGTAGATGCTTCGATTCTTTTCTCCGATATTTTAGTGATTGTGGAAGCGCTCGGTCTTCAGCTTGCTTTTCCTGAAGGGATCGGACCTGTTGTTACACCAAGTTTGCAAAAGCTTGAAGACGTAGATAATCTTCCTCTACTATCCGTAGAAGAAACGTTGGGATATGTGAAGAAGTCGATTGAATTATTTAAGAAGAATTCTTCTTCGCCCTTACTTGGATTTTGCGGGGGTCCTTTCACTGTTGCAAGCTATATGATCGATCGCGGAGAAAGAGGAAATCTTTCTAAGACAAAACAATGGCTTTACAGACATCCCCAGAATTTTCATACCCTTCTCAAAAAAATCACAAAAGCTACCATTGCCTATTTACAGATGCAAATAGATGCAGGAGTGAATGCAATTCAGATTTTTGATTCTTGGGCCAATGTTCTCCCTCATCCCTATCTTGTTGAGTTTTCTCTTTCCTATCTTGAAGAGATCATAAACTCTGTCAAAAAAAGAAATATTCCCGTGATTATTTTTTGTAGGGGAGCAAGTCATTTCCCTGATGTACTAGTCCCTCTTAAGCCGACTGCAATTAGTTTTGATTGGCATAGAGAGATGGTAAATTTACGAAAACACGTTCCTGCAACGATCGCTGTGCAGGGAAATCTGGATCCGGATATTTTAAAGACAACGCCTGAAATTATTCGCAGCTGCACACTCAAGATTTTAGATAGTATGAAAGAAGATTCTGGGTTTATTTTTAATTTAGGTCACGGCGTATTACCGCAAACTCCTGTAGAAAATGTACGATGCATGGTAGATACTGTAAAAAGCTATTCACCAGCTGGCCTGCGGGGGCATTGAGCACAATATGGCTTCTGGATTTCCTTGAGAGAGAAATCCAAATTTCGTTCCCCTATCATACAGTAGATTGAATTCCACATAATGAGCTCTTTGCTCGAGTTGTTTTTGCTTTTCTTGCGCAGTATACTCTTGCAAAACCCTTTTTTTGTAGATAGGAAGAACGCATTCTAAGAATTGATTTCCTATAGACTGCCAAAGTAGAAGGTCTTGGGAGAAATCATCTGTTTTGTAGTGATCAAAGAAAATTCCTCCAATTCCGCGCTCTTTCTTTCTATGCGGAATATAAAAATACTCTTTTGCGTTTTGAGAAAAAGCAGGGTACAGATCTAGAGAGAACTGATCTAAATTTTTTTTCGTCATTTCATGAAAATACTTTGTATCGTCACTATAGGGGAAACCCATAGGCGTAAGATCAAAACCTCCTCCGAACCAATACCCATTTTCAGTCTCAATATACCTTACGTTCATGTGAGCTGTGGGAGCATGAGGGTTGTGCATGTGAAAAATGAGACTAACACCTGTAGCAAAAAAGGAACCTGAGCCATCTTGCATGGGAAACTGAGAGCCACTCACACCTGACCAGTTAACAGCTGCTTTTTCAAAAACATCGCCGCGAAGAAGTCCGATTTCCCCGCCACCTCCGTTAATATGGGTCCACGGTTTTTTCTCAAAGCGTTTTGTAGGCTCAAAAGTTTCGATTTCACGTATGATTGTATTTCGCAGCGTTTGTAAAAAAGTGATGATATTTTCTCTTGTCTTTGTCATTTTTCTCTCCACGTAGATCTATTTTTTTTGCTACATTTCTTAAGAAAAATAAGGATATCTCTGCCATGAAAAAAAAGAAAGCCGCAATCATTTTAGGTGGGGGAATTTCTGGTCTCTCGCTTGCATTCTATTTACGCAAAAATGGATATACAAAAGAGATTTGTATACTTGAAAAATCATCTAGAGTAGGAGGATGGTTAGAGAGTCAAACTGATCAAGGGTTTTTCTTTGAAAAGGGGCCTCGTACATTTCGTGTTTCAAGAAGTGAAAGTCTACTTACACTAATTCATGACCTTCATCTTGAAAAAGAATTACTCTTTTCCTCTGAAGGGGCCTCTTCTAAGTATTTGTTCTACAATCAAAAATTGCAGAAAGTTCCAAGTAATCCTTTTTCTTTTTTGACATCAAAATTGACAAGGCTACTCCTTCTTTCCCTGTTTAGAGAATGGAAAATTCCAAAAAATATAGAAGATGAATCCATACATGCATTTATCTCCAGAAGATTTACTCCAGAAGTTGCAGACTCTCTTTTCGATGCGATCACAACAGGGATTTATGGGAGTGATAGTAAAACTTTGTCGATTTCATCTTGCTTTCCCATTCTGAAGGAATGGGAAAGGGAATACGGATCGATTACAAAAGGACTTTTTTTACATAAGAAGAAAAAATCTGTTTATCCTTATAAACCTTCTCATCTTTTTACGTTGAAATCTGGAGTAGGCTCTCTTGTTACTGCTTTAGAAAAGGAGATAAAAGCAGAGATGATAACAGGGCAAGAGGGAAAACACCTTACCTATAAGGATGGAAGATTTCTTGTTGAAACAGAAAGTGCTTCCTATGAAGCAGAAGATCTTTTTTCAGCAGTGCCGGCTCCCGCTTTAGCAAAGATGCTTCACAAAGATCATAAAGAGCTTTCTTACCTGCTCGGAAGCATTCCCTATACCAATCTCTCTTGTGTGCATTTTGGATATAGAAAAAAAGTTCTTCCTGTGACTGGTTTTGGCTATCTTGTTCCTTTCAAGGAAAAGGAGGATATCCTCGGTGTTGTTTTTGATTCAGAAGTTTTCTCGCAGCAAAGCTCTTCAGAAAAGCAGACAAGACTTACCCTGATGCTTCCAGATAGGGGGCTTCCGGATGAAAAGCTTTATCAGCTCAGTGTAGCAAGCCTTCATAAACATCTCGCCATTTCGGATTTCCCGGATTATATATCTCTTACTCAGTGTATAGGGGCAATTCCAAAGTATCTTGTAGATCATCAAAAGAAAATTAGCGATATTCAAAAAATTCGTACTAAAGAGCTTCCTAAGCTGCAAATCCTAGGGAATTATCTTTCAGGAGCTTCGGTAAACGACAGCATCGCAGTAGCCAGGGAAGTCGCAGAGCAGGGCCTCCTTCGTTGATTTCAAAGATTATTATTGGGTACAATCTCTACTACTTACCCACTTTTGGAGAGCTTTATGCAGTCAGCAAGTCCAGTAGGAAGAGATGCTCGTATTGTAACCTTTGATACGACAGAATCTAGGGGGTTTTCTTTGTTTCCTACTCGGGCGTGGGCAGTTTTAATTCCAGCAGGGGTTATAGAGGGCTCTCCCACTGAAAAAGCGGAAAATTTTTTTAGAGCCTATCAAGAAAGTAAAACGCAAGCCATGCTTTTTACTGCGATTGGACAGTCCCCTTTACGTACCTTTTCCGGAATTGCAAACCCATCTGAGGATACAACAGATGCTGCTTTTTTAGATGTCACACATATTGTCTTCGCTGATTATTTTACGCAGCATAGTCCTACCCATTCTAGAGAAGACCATCTTGCTAAAAAGACTTTTCTTCAAAACGTGAGATTTGTTCCGTATCCATCACGTCAAACGTCGGGGGAATCTTCTAGAGCACCTCATATACTTATGCACAGAGTAGATGTTGAAAATGTGCCTACCCTACAAACTGTCATCGCTGGATATAAACTAACTGCAGATTGCAAAACGAAAAAGCCTCAGATTGTTTCTACAGAGTACATCGCGCAGCAATTGCAAGCGCTCCCTTTCACGAAAATGAATGAGACTAAAGAGAGCCTTCTTATGCAATTCGATGCTTTCTATGGCGCTAGAGAAGAACTTTCTAAAGTAAATAATATGGGAAAAGAGAGGAGAGCTGAGTTTCGAGCAGCTCTAGAAATGCTCTTACAATTTTATGTAGATCGAGATGTGTTTTTGAAAAGCACTTCTAGCCTATATTATGATGATGCAGCGTTTTATTTAAGCGGCGTCGCAAATTTGATGCAAAGACCAGATTTCACTGATGAAAAAAGAGAAGATATTTTCTTCTTATTAGCTAGGTCTGCAAGTTTATGTAATGATGAGCGTCATGAATGTACAATAGAGGCTGCCGAAATAGCCTTAAGTAAAGGGTCTCTTGCTGAGAATAAGCTATTGCAAGGATTAGCTAATTTGAAGGAAAAAATTATTCGAGATCGTTTTTCTGGTTGTCCATTCACAAAGAACAATTCCTCTCTTGCAGCAATTGAGGATGAGTGGGGACTCGTTTTAGAAGAAGATTCTGGTAGCATAAGCGACCGCGATCATCTTCCTAGCATGCTAGAGTGCTTACAGGCATTAGAGAAGGGGCTTACCATTGAAGAGGCTGTAAGTCATGTTTATAAGATGCTCTGCAAAGATAAAAATAACAAAACGCTCAGCGAGTTTTTCTCGAAGTTATACAATAATAAGAAAATTAAGGATGAGCAGCTCTCGGAGATGTTTAGCGGTAGCAAACCCACCCATAAAGCCATCGTGTTCGTGATGGCTCATTACAGCCTTTTAGAAAAGATATAATAAAATTTTGAATCTTTTATATCTGCATTTATTTTACTTTTTGATAAACTTAATTAAATTAATTTTGCAATTAAGAGATATTTAATAC
>JABEVM010000057.1 GCA_013041585.1 Chlamydiota bacterium | reverse complement strand
CTATAATCATGTTCTAGTAAAGGTAATACTACTGATCTAAGGGGATCCTTATGGGCGCATCGGAGCCGAAAAAAAACTCACTCACGCCTACTCAACTACAAAAAGCCGTACAAAAGGAAAGGGAGCTTTTTGAACAGTATTACAACTGGCTAAGTACTCACATGCCAGCTAGTTTTTTCGAAAAAATCGATGAAGAAAATCTAGTCCTTATCGTACATAGCCTCATTAATTTCCCTCTTCAGGACTTTGTCTCCCACATACACGCAAAAAGCGGGGCTCTCGTTCTTTGCCTTGATAGCCCTGATGCCGATCTACGCATCTTAGAAAAGTATCATATGTACGGTATCAAGAACTATCGCACCTTTCTATCGGATGCTCCAGCACCTTTTCCGCAAGTAAAGCAAGCTCTTCGGGTTGCTGTTATTCATTTCACAGCATGGGAAAAAAGCCCTTCCACAGCAAGTCTCCCTTTATCTAAAGAAGAGAAAAAAGAGCTATTTGAGCATTGCAAGAAAAATAATCTTGCTCTGACAGAGCCTATTTTCCAAAAAATTCTCGAGGACATCTATCCTAGGTTTCACCTTTCTCTACCAAAAGATCAGCTATCCACAGCACTTGATGTCTATTATAGGGCAACAACCAAGGACCCTTGCCAGTATGAAGTGCAATATAGCGATAAATGGCAGGAGAAGAATGAAACTTCTTCTATGCGGGTTATTTTAGCCTGGCGAGGTGTCCCAAGGCATAAATTTCTCTATCATATCGCCAAAATCATCTACAGGCATAATTTAAGTCTTAAAAAGGTCCACGCCACCTATATCAATCCCTATAGCAAGGAAAGCATTCTAGTGATGTCTTTAGAGCTACATGGGAAAGGTGGAAAAGCAGCTTGGGATGAAGCAAATGTGGAAGATTTTCTCCAAGAGCTTGCAATGAGCAAGTATTTTCCAGGAGATGGAATCATTGAAACAACCTTTGTGGACACAGGACTTCTGACAGGAAATTTTGGGAATCTCCTGCAAACGATTATCAGCTTTGTGCACCAGATCCTAGTCCATGCCGATATCAATATGTACAACCTCAGCAATATTGAAGAGGCGTTTTGTAGACATCCGGAAATTACAACGCTTTTATGCGAGGCCTTTAAATTCAAGTTCCATCCTGAAAGCCATGACCTGCACAAATGTTACAAGATAAGAGAAACCTTCCTTCGTCTCGTAAAAGAGATCGATACAGGGCATGAGAGCAATGACATAAGACGCAAAAACATCTTACAATGCGCCATGAATTTTATTCATTTCACGCTTAAGTCGAACTTCTATCGAAAAAATAAAACTGCTTTTAGCTTCAGGCTCTCTCCTCAAATTTTTGAGGACCTCCCCTTTGACCGAAAGGAGAGGTTTCCAGAGCTGCCTTACGCCATCTTTTTTATGAAAGGGATGTACTACTTAGGGTTTCATATCCGGTTTAAAGATCTCTCTAGAGGCGGACTTCGTACTATATATCCCCAAAAAATGGAGCAGATGTTAGTCGAGAGAAACTTCGTCTTATCCGAATGCTACTCACTTGCCTATACACAGCATAAAAAAAATAAAGATATCCCAGAAGGCGGATCGAAAGGAGTGATCTTTTTAGAGCCATATGAAAGACTTATTTCTGAAGCGGATATTTATAAAAAAGAGCTAGAAAATGCAGAAATCCCGCAAGAGGAGATTATCCAAAAGATTGAAAAGTTTCATGAGATGCAAAAACTAGAATATCTCTATCAAAGTCAGCGCTCCTATGTTGAAAGCTTTTTAACGATCCTCAATTGCTTGCCTGACGGCACATTAAAGGCAAAACGGATTGTCGATTATTGGAAGCATCCTGAATACATCTATTTAGGACCTGATGAAAATATGCACAATAGCATGATCGAATGGATTTCAGCCTATAGCCAATACTATGGCTATAAACCAGGAAGGACGTTCATTTCCAGTAAGCCAGGAGCCGGGATCAACCATAAAGAATATGGGGTCACATCTCTTGGTGTGAATGCCTATATGGAACAGGTTCTTCTTTTCTTAGGCATCGACCCTTCTAGGCAGACCTTTACAGTAAAAATGACTGGAGGCCCCGATGGAGATGTTGCAGGAAATCAAATTTTGAACCTGAGAAAATACTATCCAAATACCGCCAAGCTCATCGCTTTGACCGATGGCTCAGGGACGATCTATGACCCAAATGGGCTTGATTTAAACATCCTTGAGGATCTATTCAAAGAAGTAAAACCGATCCGCTTTTATCCTCCACAAAAGTTATCTGAAGGAGGATTTTTACTAGACTTAAGCGCCAAAAAAGAGCAGACCACCTACTCTTACCAAACGCTTTGCTGGAGTCAAAAAGACGGTAAGCTTTCTCAAAATTGGCTTTCAGGAAATGAGATGAACCATCTCTATCGAGGTAATATTCTACGTACCAGAGCGGATGTCTTTATTCCTGCAGGAGGTCGCCCTCGTACCATCAACGAAAAAAATTACAAAGATTTTTTAGACCAGGGGGGAAATCCGACATCTAAAGTCATTATCGAAGGAGCGAACCTTTTTCTCACCTCCGTTGCAAGAAAGGCGTTAGAAAAGCTCGGCGTACTCATCGTGAAAGATAGCTCAGCCAATAAAGGTGGGGTAATCTGCTCTTCCTTTGAAGTCTTAGCAGGTCTTATCTTATCAGAAGAGGAATTTCTGGAAGAAAAAGCCATTCTCATGAAGGAAATTTTACAAATCATCAAAGAGAAAGCTCTAGAAGAGGCTGCATTACTTTTAGAAACGTATAAAAAAGACGAAACGCCCCTCACTGAGATTTCAGATAAAATTTCTGAGAGGATCATCTCGTATAAAAATCAACTGCTTGATTATTTTGAACTCTACCCATTTTCTAACGATCCGGAAGATCCACTTATCCAATGTCTGTTCAACTATTGTCCGCAGCTACTGCGACAAAAATATAAAGATCGAATCCTATCTGAAATCCCGACAATCCATAAGAAGTCGATCATAGCCTGCTACATTGCATCTAGAGTAGTTTATAAAAAAGGACTTTCTTGGCACCCAACCATCATCGATGTGCTTCCACTCCTTACAAAAGAACTATCTGGGGAAGGCTAATCTAGATAAGCTGGATTAATGATATCGATGTTTACAGATTCATCCACTTCTTCGAAATGCTGATCTGCAAAATCATCTTCAATATCCCCTGCAAAAAGAGCATAGAGACCAAGTATACTTGTTGCAGCTAAAATACAGCCTGGAATAAAAAAGCTGTCAAAATAAAAGAATGTGCCAAGAGCTGCAATAGCTGCTCCTACAAGTATCGAATAACCTTTTTTAGAAAAGAGTTTTGGTAGTCTTTCTTTACGAAGTGATATTGCTTGCAGGTTGCTAAGAGCTCTTTCTTGCAAGCTAGATGTAATACTTTTCTCTACTTGATTTTTTTGAGTGGAGGGGAAAAACGCATTTTTGAAATAAGAAGAAATGACCTTAGCCGTCACAATTTCAACACCAGCTACTTCTTTGATAAGGTAAGCAGCATTGCTTCCTTCCCATAAGGGGATCCCTTTCTGAATTAAATATTCATTGTAATCTTGAAAAACCCCTTCCGCCTTTTTCGCTGAAGAAAATGGTTTTTGCATAGCTGTATTTTTACCATAATAGAATTCTTCCAATGACAAGGCCGCGCTTCCGGCTTCAGAATGAATTAAAATCTTTTTAGGGTCGTTTCTCTTTGTATTTTTCTTGAGCGCTAAGATCTCAAGTGATGTCATCCCACCAGATCTCGTGATCGTAATATCAGCCCTTGCAAAAACTTGCTCTAAAGGCTGCCCTGTAAAAGGAACAATAATAAGAGAGGAGACCGAGGCGTTTTGTAAACGTTTACAAACTTCTTCATAGAGGCCAGTAGAAGGATTTCCACAAGCTACAAATAAATAATTCTTGTGAAGAGAAGAAGCGTGCAGACCTTGATTTTCTATTATCTTAGCAAGTTCAAGAGCTTTATCTACATAATCTAAAATCGCTTTTTTAGTTGGAATACCTCCTAACATAAGCAAGCAGACTTTATCATGACTTCGAATGGAAAATACACACTCTCTGATTTGTGCATCGAAGCTCTGGGCAACGCTCTTTTTTACTAGCTCCCTCAAAAATGCTGTTTCTTTTTCGTAATTGTTATGAGCTGTAATTTTCAGCTCGCATGCGCTACCAGGCATTGGCAAATTCTCTGAATTTTGAAAATGCGTCTTAATTGGAGAATCATGCATAATTTGACTGGAGAACAGCCCTGTCTTTGTAAACCAGTACTTTTCTTCATCGCCGCAATTTTGCAAATCTCTTTCACATGGCTTTTGCACATGGAGAGTCAGTAAATTTCTTTGGCATTCCCTCAAGTTCCGAATCGGATCAAAAAAATGCAACGCTTTATCTGTCGGCGGCTCTGTCATATAAAGATCAATGAGAATAGGCGCTGCAGATGTTTTATTAACTCTTTTTACTGCGCAGCAAATCGCAGATAGAAAAAGAGGGCTTGTCAGAATCACACGAGTAGGGCGATGTCTAGAATCTTTTAATAAAGAATAAACATACAAATAGGTAGAAAGAAAGCACATCTTATCAAAAAGCCACTGCCCGCTCACTAGAAGAACTTGTCTTTTTACATTCCCGGTTTTTTGGGCATTATCCCATAGCCTTGTACAAAATCTTCCAAACGCAGGAATTCCTGTGCAAAAAGAATTCATGACATCAACCTTCACAATATGATCCTTGCTAAGACCTGATTGAAGTAGTACCTGTTCTACGCTTTGCGCCCCCTGCTCATGCCCAGAGCCTCCAGTGGAGCTTAAGATTAACACCCGATCAGTTGATATTTGCACAGTATGTCCTAATTCTTGACCATGATTTTTCACATTAG
>JABEVM010000009.1 GCA_013041585.1 Chlamydiota bacterium | reverse complement strand
TTTTAAATTGAATTTGACCTATCTTGTTGAAACGATAACAACGCCGCTTTGATCAACAAGAACAGAATTTTCAGCTTGGGCCACAAGTCCATGCGCCTCTTCTATCAAAGGACCATAGCCAGCGATAACCCCTCTTTGAAGAAGCTCTGAAATAGCCTCTGTCACCTCGGAAAGAGATAGATCCTTTCCAACTAGGTCGTGGATCGCAAAGGGAAGTCCTTGGAAGGTTTTTATTTTCGCTAAAAGCATTTTAGAACTAGCAAGTTTTACAGGACGGGACGTAATAAAGGAGAAGATAGCAGGAATTCCACCTTCATAAATCATCCCTTTGCCATTGGTTGCAAAAGGTTCGATAGCAAATGTCATTCCTGGCTTAATTACCCCTCTTGATCCATCGTCATAATTAGGGATGTTCGGTGGAGTATGAATTCTATAAAGTCCAAGACCATGGCCTGCTAAGTTTTTTATCGGTTTAAAACCTCTTGAAGTGATTGTCTCTTCAATCACTTTTCCGATCTGCCGAATTTCTAATCCCACTTTAATGATTTGCTCCGCAGCAAGGAGCGCAGCTTCCGCTGCATCAATGAGTCCCTGATTCTTTCCTGATAAGTCAATGGTAACCGCGCAGTCGCCAATTGCTCCGTTATAACAGACCCCTACATCCAACTTAACCACTTCGGCTCCAAAAATAATGTCTTCATGAGGCTGGGGTAAATAGTGGGCTGCGACATGGTCCAGCGCAATCTGCGGAGGAAAGGCAGGTATTGCGCCAAGCTGAGCGATTCTTTGGTTAATCTGCAAGATCACATCTTTGTAAGAGGTTCCTGTTTTAATCAAAGATTTACCAAATGCTCTTACTTCCTTTGCAATCGATCCGGCCTTAAGAAAATCTTGTTTATATTTTTCGTTCATTCTTTTTTCTTCGCTCGTGTCCTGTTTTCTATTTTACCCGTTCATTTTGCATGAAGAGGATAGTTTTTCTCAAATTCGAACTTTTCTAAAAAAACTGATAAAGCGTCTATTCAACCACTACCCAGCCGTCTACCCTCATTTTTATCGATTTTGCAAACGCATTCTCTGGATCTTCTTCCAAAAGAGCTTCAGCCTCGCAGAGGGCATCATCAAATCTTTTTTGACTATAATACACCTCAGCTCTTCCTATACGAACTATTTGATTGCCAGGATCTCTTTCCAAAACAAAATTCATATCTTCAAGAGCTGCCTCATAATTTTGTAAACGTCGATGTACCTCTCCCCGAAGTACCCTTGCAGAGAGCAATTCAGGGTCTTCTCTTAAAAAATAATCCAGGTCTTGCAGAGCCGAAATAAACTCTGCATACATACAGTAGATCTCAACCCTTGTAGAGCGAACAATGGCGTCACTTGGGTCATTTTGCAAAACAATATTCGCATCAGCAAGAGCTAAGGTTAGCATGTTTAGTTTAGAATAAGCATACACTCGTACTGAGAGGGCAAGTAGATTCGAGGGATCGATTTGTAAGACACTATTTGCATCTTCTAAAGCTTTATTTGGCAGATTTTGGTTCCTATATATATCAGCTCTTGCAACTAGTGCAGCTGCATGCTCAGGGTTTTTATCCAAGACAAAATTCAGATCCTCCAAAGCCAGATCTAACTGATCTGTAAGCCAATAAACCTCTCCTCGTACTGCATGGGCAAATACGTCATCTTGATCTATTTCTAGGGCCAAATTTACATCTTGCAAGGCCAGATCAAATAATAATTGCTGAGAATAAACGCTTGCCCGCTCCCCTAAAGCATAGACATTGTCAGGGAGCTTGTCCAAAACGGCATGTAAATCTTCTAAAGCAAGATCCAGTTCCCCTAAACGCCTGTAGGTTTCCCCTCTTTTTGAACGGAGAAGAAGGTCATTTGAGTATACATTCAATCCTCTTGTAAACTCTGCCAATGCTAATTCTAGCTCGCCTTCGAGAAGATAGTTTTCCCCCCTTTCAAGAAAAGAAGAATTGTGATGAGTTGAGGTAAAGGTAATAGGCCTAAACGTTAGAGCATGCATCACAAAATCTCTCCAAACTGGATATGATCTTGCTTTTGGAAAAGCATGTGTACAAGGGTTATAGTTAGAGTAATCACAGAAATTTGTTTAGTAAATGGAAAGCGAATAAGTCTATATCGCCATGTAATGATTCGATTTTTTTAATAGAGGCACGTTTGGAAAACGTAATTGTACCCATTTCCATACTTTGATGGAAATGGGTACATGATATTAGATACTCTTACCACCACTTTTCTTTTCTTGCTTCTTAGCTTTTTTCTCTTTAGCTGTGAGCAAAGGTTTTTTCTTTTCATCTTTACGATGTTTTACTACTTCCTTGGTCATACAAAACTCCCTGTTATAGTCTTCATACAAACAATTTTCTTTACACGCTGAGCAAAACATAGCATAGACCAAATGTTCTCGCAAGAGAAAATCGAGATGTTTTTCAATCCAAAACAGCAATTACAAAACACACGACTTTTTTTTTACTAATTAAAACCGTTTTTAATAAATACAGATA
>JABEVM010000056.1 GCA_013041585.1 Chlamydiota bacterium | reverse complement strand
CACAGTTAATTCAACTATATATAAAAATTTTAAGAAGTAAAATGGGAATATCAATTTTTGAAAGAAGTGTATTATTCGCTACGGACTTATACATCCGCTCGGATTCTGTAATTCAAAATTCTGGGGAATTCATCTCCCAAGGCATAGATACAGCTGTCTCCGTTGGAAGGATCATCTCCCATGGCACCTTAGAAATAGCGTCTCAGAAAATCCAAGGGATTGCCCCGGCTTCTAAATTTCCTATTCTACGTCCTATTCTGCAAAGGGCTTCAGAAGCTAAATACGTTTGCTCTCTAGTTCTCTCCGAACTAAAAAAGGCTGCTTCTAGTTCGTATTCATCTTTGGAGCTCCCAAAAAAATTCTCTTTTCTCGCTTCCGAAGTATCCCATAAAATAGGAAAACAGATAGACCTAAATGGAATTTTGTCTGAGTTCGGACCAAAGCTTTCAAAAGCCCCATCCTCTCTTTTTTCTACCCTGCTATATACCACAGCTGTCATTGATCATGCAAAAACGCAGTTTGTACACAAAGTAACAGAAATTCCTCTTTCGGAGGCGCTGATAAATTTTAATTCTCATGTAAAACTACCAGAGAATTCTCTCCCTCTTATAACCTTCGGGGCGGCTGTCGTAGGAATCAATCTCATTTTAGGAATGGGTTTATTTTGGGCTCGAGAAAGAATGCTCCAAGAGATTACTCAGTTGGGAGAAGATAAGGGGTACTTAAGATTAATCGGATTTAATCCCCACTTAGTAAGTCAACTAAGTTTACCAGTTCCGCCGCCTAAGCCGGAAGCACCAGATACGCAAGCATCCTCATCTAAGGCAGATTTGCTTGATCAGCCAGAGCCATCTTCACTAGAGAGAGAAGCTAACCTTCAACAACTCCCAATTTCCCCCATCCCAAGTCCTGTTATCGATACCGAACTAGAATTGGTTCCTCAAGGCATGCACAATGAATCACCAAGAGAACTTTCTATTCCTGTGATCACGTTAACAGACATCTTTGGACAACCGGGTCAAGTAGAGTTCGCAGAAGATTTAGCAACACCGGTCCCTGGTTATTCTGAGAATGACGGCCTATCTTCAAGTTTAGCATCTTCTTATTCCTGTGAAGACCCTTTACTGGCCTCGATGATCCAAGATGAAAACCGACCTATATTCAGCGAAGAGGATTCTGGGCCTTTAGAATGGAACAAAAAATGTACTCCTCCGGTTTTACCAGCGATTGAAGAAGAGGATACTTCTCTGACTGATTCGTGCGATAACGTCATGCTGATGACTCGATCAACATTCTTAGAAAATCAACTAAGCACCAATCAAACAAGCCCTATTGAGTTTGAAGGCCAAGTCAATTTTTTAGCTTATCTTCGCAAGACTTTAGAGTCGCAAGAAATGTTCGGGCCAGCGCACAACGAAAAGACAATTAGTGTTGGAAATGATAGTTTTGCCATTTCTACAGACCCAAGAGAAACGAAAAAAGGTGTAGAAGTATTTCATCTTCTTCTTATAGAAACCTATGGCAAGGATCTAGCAAATCGCGTTTGGAAACGGTACCAATTAGATGGCAAACAAGCTTTAACATGGCTTGATGTGAAAAAAGCTTGTATTGGGATTGGAGCCAATCTTCAAAAAATCGATTTAGAACTTTTCTATCGCAGTCTTAAACGTCATTTCGAGTCTACAGGCACAATAAAAGAGGGTCTTGATCCAAATACAATGTCATTTGTATGCGCATTGCAGCTTTCTCGTGCAGAAAGGGCCCGCGTACTCGAGGCACCTTCTTTTACAGAATTAGAAAACGATCAAATAGAAATCTTAGTCAATGCGTTTCGTAGAATAGTTATTGGAAATATACACATGAGCTCATCTGAATCCCTTTTTATGTACCTCGACCAACTTCAAGGCTTTGCTTCCTTTGACCATTTCGTCCATGATCTAGGTTTTTTAAATCAATGTGGTATTACAGATGGAGTTGATGAGTTTCATTTGCATTTGGCCGCAGCTGAATACAATGGCAAAGTTTTGATTTACAAAGAACTCAAAATTGGAATGATCGTTCCTCCTTTTCCAGGTTCACAAAATGGTTGTTATTACGAAGTTCTTGAAACAAATATAAGAATAGATGGGGTATTTTTTCATATATTAGCGCCTATCAACCCAGATAAATCAGCAGAGCCTACTTCTATCTATTTGAACTTTCGTGGAACACAGCCTAAAATTTCAGCTGTAGGGGGTCCTCAGAGCGCAATTGAAAATCTCGATCCTACTGGAATTGCAAAGAGCATCTTTGAAAGAGATAAAGAAAGGATTTTGAAAACATTAGATTTTCATCTTTCCAGATTGGCGGCAGCTCATTCGCTAGAAAAATTTACATTAGAAATTTCCGGGCACAGCCAAGCGGGAGTTCATAGCCAAAGGTTAGTAGAAGCTCTTTTGCAGAAATTCTCTGATCTTGAAGAAAAGAGAGGCCTTTCTCGTATACAAAGCATAAAAATGTATGCCCATAATAGCCCTGCTCCAGAAACCGAATTAAATGATTCATTTAAACAAGTTCTAGATAATTCGGCTTGTCCTGCTATTCATTTAAATTACCTGTTTTTTGAAACAGATCCTGTTCAATCTTTCGGAGGTGTTTATCTAGGGCTTGAGGCTGATAGAAACAAGGTAAAAATTAACGTGATTATGCTGCGCTCAGAGAAGAAAGGGCTTGCAAATCACGGAGCTGTGGGATTTATAAAAAAACCTCTCTCCGTAAGAAATCTCTCCGAAGCTCCTGAATTAGAAAAATTCGAAATAAACAATCTAGACCATGAAGATCTCGTTAATACTATTTTGCGTCATCGAACACCAGATGCGGTCCCAAGCTATTCTTGGGAACTCCTAGAATCCGCCGGTAACCAAATACAAAGAGCAGCCTATTACTCTCTTCTTATGCTGATAAAAGCAATTCCAGATTCTAAGAGAATTGAATCAGAGTAAGAAGGCGTAAAAAAGTCCCGTTCTTGTCTTTCCATTCCCCTGCAATCTTTTCAATTGTAAGTTACAACTGCAAAGTTTTGATTTGAAGAAATTCAAATATCCAATATGTTTTTTTTGAGAACGATTTCTAAAAGATCCTTCTCAAGATTCAGCAAAAACAAACCCTTCAAAAGGATCAAATTATGAAAGTTGTCGTTCTTTTAGGTAGAATACTTTTCTCTTCTATCTTCATTTTCGCTGGAATTTCTCACTTCTTTCCCCAAACAATTGCGTATGCATCAAATTATGGATGTCCAATGGCTCCATTTCTTGTGCCTCTATCAGGACTGATTTCCGTGCTAGGAGGCCTTAGCATCCTCTTAGGATATAAAGCGCGTATTGGAGCTTGGCTTATTGTCATTTTCTTAGTTCCGGTTACCCTTATGATGCACAATTATTGGGCTATGCCAGATCCTATGGCAGCTATGATGCAAAGAGCCATGTTCATGAAAAATTTAGCCTTGGTTGGAGCCGCGCTCATCATTGCTTATTTCGGTTCAGGACCACTTAGCATGACAAAAAAGTAAACTAAACCAACAAAAAAGCAGCTTCCACTACTATGACCAAAATTGACGACAAACGTGAAGAAATAAAAGGCTATGATGAATTAGAAGCCCTTGCAACTGACTTCGTCTGGTCTTGGAATCAAAATCATAGCGTTGACAAAGTATGGGAGCTGCTAGATCCAGAATTATGGGAACTCCTTCGCAATCCTTGGGTAGTTCTACAAACTGTATCTACAGAAAAGCTAAAACAGAAACTTGCTGATCCAAGCTTTTGTAAACTTGTAAGCAATCTGATAAAAACGTACCAAGTAGAGCTCAAAACTCCTGCTTGGTTTGAGCAAACCCACAGCTCCACCCCCTTAACTCGTATTGCCTACTTTAGTATGGAATATATGTTAGATGAAGCTCTTCCCATCTATTCCGGAGGGCTTGGCAATGTAGCTGGCGATCAACTCAAAGCCGCAAGCGATCTTGGGGTTCCAGTCGTTGCGATAGGACTTCTTTACCAACAGGGATATTTTAGACAAGTCATCGACAAAGATGGAGCGCAAAAAGCATTCTATCCGTTCAACAGCCCGGAGCAATTGCCCATTACTCCTTTGCGAAGAAGTAATGGAGAATGGCTCCGAATTGAAATAGCCCTTCCCGGTTGGTCGGTATGGCTGAGAGCTTGGGAAGTAAAGATTGGTAGAGTCAAACTCTATTTGCTCGATAGTAACGATGCATCAAACTATCCTCCTCATCGAGGGATTACAAGTGAGTTGTATGGCGGCGACGCAGAGATCCGTCTGCAACAAGAGCTCATCTTAGGGATAGGCGGATGGAGACTTCTTGAGGAACTGAGAATAAAACCAGAAGTATGCCACCTCAATGAAGGACATGCAGCTTTTGCAATCCTAGAGCGCGCAAAATATTTCATGCAAGAGACTAAAGTGTCTTTTGAAGCAGCTCTTGCAACAACAAAAGCCGGCAATCTTTTTACTACTCACACGGCAGTTCCAGCTGGATTTGATCGTTTCTCTCCCTTTCTCATCGAGCAGTATCTCGGTAAATACGCAAGAGAAAAACTAGGTATAACAGTTCAGGATCTATTAGCCTTTGGTCGTCAAAATCCAAATGACCAAAATGAAAATTTCAATATGGCCTATCTAGCTATTCGAGGAAGCGGAGCGATCAATGGCGTTAGTAGGTTACATGGCAAGGTCAGCCGCCAAATCTTTAGCTCACTTTTTCCTAGGTGGCCAGAAGAAGAAGTGCCAGTAAGTCATGTGACAAATGGCGTTCACATGCCGAGTTGGAACTCCATAGAAGCAGGAAATCTTTGGAAACAATTTTGCGGAACTTGTCACTTACTTGGTACAACATGCAATTTAGAAAGGGATTTTAAAAATGTGCCGGACGATAAGCTATGGCAGATGCGTAGTAGCATGCGTAAAAATCTAATCACCTATGCAAGAGGACGCCTAGCTAAACAACTAGCTGCTAGGGGCTTTTCTGAAGAAATGGTCGAGTTTGCAAAACGGATATTTGATCCAAACACATTGACACTTGGATTTGCAAGACGGTTTGCAACGTATAAAAGACCTAACATGCTTCTTCACGACCAAGAAAGACTCGTGCGTATTTTAAATAATACAAATAGACCTGTTCAACTCATCATAGCAGGTAAAGCTCACCCGGCTGATAAGCTTGGTCAAGATCTAATCCAGCAGTGGATCCTATTCCTACGTAGACCTGATGTAAGACCTCACGCTATCTTCTTATCTGATTACGACATTCTACTCACAGAGCATCTTGTCCGCGGCGTTGATCTATGGATCAACACGCCGCGTAGACCTTGGGAAGCCTGTGGAACAAGCGGAATGAAAGTCCTCGGTAATGGAGGGATCAATCTATCTGAGCTCGATGGATGGTGGTCAGAGGCTTATTCTCCTGAAGTGGGTTGGGCACTTGGAGATGGACAAGAACATGATGCTGATCCAGCAATTGACGCAGAGGAAGCAAGTAAACTCTATGACATTCTAGAAAAGGAAGTGATCCCAGAATTTTACACGAGAAACAAAGAAGGGATTCCAACAAAATGGGTTTCACGAATTCGAGAAAGCATGTCGCAGCTTTCTCCTCGTTTTTCCGCAGACAGGACTGTGCGTCAGTATACAGAAGAATATTACCTTCCTGCTGCAAATCTATTTCGAAAAAAATCTGCAAATGGAGCCGCTTTAGGAAAGCAAATCGTAGATTGGAAAAACTCTCTTAAACAGAATTGGAGTTTCTTGCGATTTGGCCAGCTGAAAGTGGAAACAGCGCAAAACAAGCATACCTTTGAAGTTCAACTCTATTTGAATGGTGTTGATCCAAATGCGGTGAAAGTTCAGCTTTATAGCAATGGACCCCAAGGTCCCTCTTCCATAGAAATGACAAGAATAAAACAGCTTGTAGGAGATCCAAGCACATATCTCTATAGCGCATCGGTTCCTGCAGATCGCCCTCCAAGCGAATATACTCCTAGAGCCGTCCCCTTCTTTCCGGACTGCGCAGTCCCACTCGAAGCTTCAGAAATTTTGTGGCAACGGTAAGGTTTTTCTAATACCTTTTCTATAATCCAACTTATTTTCAATAAATAATTAATAACAGTTATTTATTGATTTATTAAATAAAATTTAGTATAACTTATTAAATCAAAAATATAACTAGAGTTGAATCAGGTCATCCGGAATCAATCTTTAGATAAATGTTCTAGAGAAATAGGACCTTCACTCGAAGGTCCACTAAATAATATTACTCATAAAAGGTTTATAATGCAGCGTTTAAGTCCCTATTTGCCAGCTCCGCAAGGTTTTATTCCCCCTAAAAAAATGTCGGAATTTGTCACCGGAATCGAACTTGCCTTCTCCTTCCCTAGAAATTATTCTTGGTATCCGGATGGAGAACTTCTTTTTCTCATGCCTATTCAGCAGGCCATACAGTTTCTGCCGCCTGCAGCGCTACCTCCGCAGCAAGAGATGGCAAGCGCCGCGCAAGCACTTATTGAAAATACGCCTTTAGAGAATAGAGTTTCTCTGAATGATTTAAACAATCCAACAAATGTTACGCAGCTTCTAGATGGTGTCTTTAAACGCCTATTAGGAGTTCCTCATAGCTTACAAGATTTACTCTACTTACGCTCAGCTGCTAAAGCTTACGACCTAATGCTTACTTTCCGAGATAACTATGGAATTGATTTTGCAACTTCAAAGGGCAAATATTTAACAAGTTTGCTAGAGCAAATTGATGCGGAAATACAGAAAAAGCAAGGCAAAGAGCCTCATCCTGTAGAAGTCAATTTACCCAAAGTTCTTCAAAGGATTCAGTCTCTGCCTCCCAAAGAACAATGGAAAGAGTACCAACACCTTCTTTCTCTTCTCAGTTATCAACATGAAGTTTGCGGCTTACTAGAGGCGTATACAAGAGTGTTTTTCCTCGTTCACATTCTAAAACAAGATGAAAGCTTTATCCTCTCTGCAGATCAAAGCTATAGAGCAAGTCAAGCAATATTCTCCAATGATAAAACAGATGAACAACATTTTACGGAATTTTTTGAAGAATTGACCGAGTTTGACCCGGGGCTTGCATTGATTTTTTGCTCTACATTTACAGAGTCTACAAAAGAGAAACTTCAATTTGACGAGCCAACTATAAATAGTAAGGATTTTTTTGCTGATGTGGACCATATAGGAACACCAAGACTGTTAGAAATCATAGCATTGCTGCGCCAAAACCTAGACAGTGAGACTACACCGAAAAAATTAAAACACCTATTTGAGATCTTTTTAAAAACGATAGAAGGGAAGCTTGTTGAACGAGAAAGAAAGAAGATCGATAAAGGAATGATCCCTATTTTCAAGCAATTCTTCTCTTTAAGCTTTAGGTATCAAATCAATGCTCCCGATTTCTACCAGTTACTGCCTTTGAGAGCTATTATAGATTCTTACTCGATTGCTATTAGAAAAACACAACATATCCTTCAAACGACAGGATCTGTAAGTGCTCATGACTTAAATATGATGAACTTTTTGGAGTATTACAGATATCGCGAAGAATACGAATTTACAAAAGATGCCTATGTGAAGGCTTATAAAGTTGGATATGCCATTTTATTTGCGCCATCCCCTCAAAAAGCGCCAAGAGAAGATAAGATCGAACTATTCTCTCGCAGGATCTCTACTATAGACGAAAAAAACGTAGCGGATCCAGATCAGCTTTTTGGAAAGAGTGTCCAAGAGAGCCGTGTAGCGCAGATAGAAGAGGCGGCATCTTCAAGCAAAAAAGCAGTTTCTAAAAAAGAAGAACATCAAGCTCCCAAAGTACAGCCCGTACCCAAAAAGAAAAAAGATCTCTCATTAGATGCTCTGACACTCACACCTACACCTGTAGCTCCTCAGCAAACTGAAGCCTCTTCTTCATCAGCTGCTCAGAGAAAAATGAGTCCTCAAGTCTTTGCAATGCCCTACTCAGATTATGTCGAATCATGGTTTACCGATCCTGCAAAAGCGTTAGAGGATCCTAGATTCAGAGATCTGCCTAAAGCCGTACAAGATAAAATGGTGGCTTTTCACGCCTTCTCTAAAGAAATTGATAAGCATGTTTTAGCGGAAGGACTCACAGATAAAATAAGGCAAGATAAAGCGAAAAAAGGTGAAACACATTACTTTCTTCCAGGGCGGATGACAGTGGGTGAAATCACCTACATGGGAGTTTATGGATATGCTTTCGATCGCTCTGGAACTTGTTATCACAGGTGTTTTACAGAAACAAATGCGCATGCCCTGGTCAAAGGGTACCTAACTAGAGGGTTCCATGATATAGAATTCCCCTCTTTAGCAGTTGGAGTTCAACCTGGAAAAAAGAAGGCTCTCTACACCGAAGATCCTTCTGAAACAGTAAAGAAAGTAAATTCTTATACGATGGAAATTGCAAATCATGGAAAACAAACAAAAGCTACGGTCTATTTGATCAAGCACCTAACCCAAGATGTGAACTAAATCTTAATTACCGACACAAAAAAACGAATGAATACAACCAAGCAAAATCAAGACATACGCAGCTACATAGACTCAAACTTTGCTAAAGAAGATGAGTTGCTAAGGCAGGTCAGAGAAAAGGGCAGCGCTGCTTTTCAAGTTCCTGGACAAGAGATCCCTCCCTATGTTGGTAAGCTTCTTTATCTTTTTGTTAAACTCCGCGCGCCAAAAAGGGTTTTAGAAATCGGAACTCTTTGCGGCTATAGCACACTTTGGCTCGCAAAAGGTCTCTCCCCTTCAAGCCGTATCATCTCACTCGAGCAGCAGCCTCTTTTTGTAGAAAGAGCAAGAGCAAATATCGCTCATGCAGGTCTTACAAACCAGGTGGAAATCCGTCTTGGCAAAGCTGTAGAGTCCCTTTCTACAATGCTAAAAAATCAAGAAGGCCCTTTTGATTTGATCTTGATTGACGCTGATAAAAAAAACTATGCAGCCTACCTTGAGTATGCTGTTTCTTTAGCAGCCCCCGGAGCCTTGCTCCTAATTGATAACCTGATCCCAAGAGAATCGGAAGTGGGCAGCCCAAATCCAGAAGATGCACAAAGCTGCGCTGTATATGAGTTCAATCAAATCTTAAGCGCACATCCAAGATTAGACTGCGTACTACTTCCAACTCTTGCGGGAGAAAGGGGACGAATCGATGCTTTAGGAATTGCAATCCTTAATTAACATCCTCTGGATGATCCGAAGTTGGTTTTGAGAATATAGATGCAAAGTGTAAGGCTTTTGCTGCTATAGAAAATTTATACAGCATATAGGGTCCTGCATATGTGATAACAGCTTTACCAGTTGGAACTAAGCTCGGCTCTATTTTCTCTTCCATGAACATGGCGATAAATTCCTGAACCTCTTGCCCTGAAAGATTCACTTCCAACGGAGGAAATTTCTCATCCTCAGCCTTTCCAGCTGTGAATTCCTGAGTGAATTGCAATTTTCCACTATGTTGCAGAACAAATTTTTGCATGCAAGCTTTGAAGCGAGCTTGCAACGCCTGGTGCCTACTTCGAACTGGCTCTGAAAACTCTTCTACATGAAAGCTATTCGTATCCTGCATATAAACGAGCGTAGAAATCTGTTTAAAGATACGTAAAATACGTAAATCCCATATGTGAAGGCATTTCTCCTCGAAAAAGGAAATCAGCTCTTCTAAACAAGGAATATACTCTGCATAAAACTTGTTTGTATCAATTTTTGAAGAACTTTGGACTACTACTGCTAAACACCAAGAATGAAAAACACCTAATGTATTTTTTCTGGAGAAGAGGTCTTCAAAGTCTCTCTTTCTGATTTTTTGCATTCCAAGAGCGGTTTGCTTTAGTAAATTTACAATTCCAATTTGGCTTGAATCAGTAGGATTGCTCAAAGGAGTGAGCAGAGACTCTACTAACGCTTCCACGTAGGGCAACCCATTCAAACTAACAAAACTTCGAGTCAGAAAAAGGTAATCTAAAGAAGTCGCTCTTTCGAGTATTTCGAAGGTTAGCTGCGGCATTTCTGCGGGCGGATCCTGATGTTGTGTTCGAAATAAATAAGTGATCTCTCCTACTAAACTTGCCGCGCAGTGGATATATTTTGTATGAGGGGCTTGTATCATTTCTCGCAAAACTTTATGCAAAGCATTTGGATTGAGTGCATATTCATCAATGGAAAATGAAGTTGCCTGCTCTCTGTCAAGAGCCATAAGGAAAAATCGACTACAAATTTGCAACTTACTAACCAAATCTATAATCTGTATCTTGACCGGTTGCCTAACATGATTAAGCATGTCTGCCAAATTCATAATCAGATTTGCTATTCCTGTAACCGATACAGATAATGCTGCCGGGGTGTCCATGGCATGAGCATTATAAACAACTTTATTAACCATCGGGAGCAGTTCTGGAGCCCTTGCTGGGAAGGTCTTAAGTAACACTGCATATAACGTGAAAATAATGTTATTCAAGATCTCTTTTTGCAGGTTTGTAGTTGAGGATAAACCTGCAAGCTTCTCAATGATATGTTTTGCAGAGTGGAAAAATTGCGCCTCACTTTTATATTTAGGATCGAAAACAACTTCTGGAAGATCTAAAGAAGCGTCTACTAGATTCGAATCCAGTTCTATAAAATTGGGAATTCTTCCAAGAAGCTGCGAAACATCGTCTCTTAGCTGGAACAGGAATAGCAAACTATTGCCATTTGGGTCCATAGAGTATGCGTCAATCAAAGTATCGAATAGCTCATTTTCTACTCTTGCTCTAGTCTCAGAAGTTTCTATAAAGGAGGAAAGGGAAAAACTTCTGCCGCGATAATGTTCAAAATGGAGATAATTTGGTGAAAGAATCCTAATGTATGGAATGATTTTATTTTCTATCACTTTCTGACACAGTCTAGAACGTTCCTGTTTAGTTAAATGAGGTGACCGCTCTAAAAGGGCCGCAATCCTCTCAAAATTTTTCTTGAGTGTAATTGCAATACTACTCTCAACTAAAGCGTCAAGTACTTGAAGAAACGGATTTGCAGTTTTTTTCGCATCAGAGAATTCTTCGAGGAAGTCAAGCATCGCTCCAGTTACAGATTCCAAAACTTCTTGAGCAGGCACTGTGATTGCTTGGGACTTACTTTGTAATTCTATTCCAGGCAGAAATTGGCTTACATATTCCTCTACCAAATCATCAACTGTTTGCTCTCTTGCAAGAGCAATAAAATGGGTCCGATAGATTGTTAAAAAATCGGTCCAGCAGTTTTTCTTGACCTCACTCCAATTGCGAAGGATTTGCTTTGCAACCGCTGCGTAGAAAACAGGCCATTTGTCCCATTTCTGACGAATTTTCTCAACCTTGCAATACGATAGGGTCATTTCTATCATTTCATTTGAGATCCTCTCTGACCCTTCAAAAGCCGTAGAAAAAGAAGAAAGCCTTTGAATGCCTAAATCGTGGAGAGTCTCATGCGTTAAGGCAAGAGATAGCAATAGGTTTTCAGCTGACTGTCTAAAATCCTTAGAAAGGGTTTCTTGACATACCGACAGTCTCTCATAGTCCTCTCTTGTACATGTATGTCCCCTTAAAAACTGAACCATCTGCGTAAAGACTTCTGCTCCATTATTTTCTTGCAGCCTTACTTCAAAAGAGGGATCAGCAAGCCAATTTCTCATTATATCTACACTTTTGCAACGTCCAAAAAACCGAAGCGCATCCAAATAAGAATCTGCGTCATAAAAGCTAGGAGTTACTAGCTCAGGCTTTGTTATAACAACGCCGTAGACCTTAGCTTCTAATTTTTGGTGGCCTTTCTCCCTCAACCTTTTATATAAAAGAGGAAGTAGCGGCTCTCTATAAAGAGAAAATCTTTCTATCAAAGCAAAAGCGCTTTCGACCTGGGTCTCTGTAGAAGTTGGAGAAAGAAGAAAATGACAAAACTCTTCAGCTATGCTCTTATGCATATCTACCACTTGCAGGGATAATAAAATTTGCATAATACTTTGCTGATAAGCGTCTTTATCCTTTGCAACCAAGGATTGCACAAAAAAGACAGTGTCCTCTTCATTCAGAGAGCAAACTTTAGGAGCTTTTGCGTAGAAAACATGGGCTAAAACAGGATTACTTCTTCTCGTTGCAACTTTATACCCTTCGGCTACCTGACTATCGGAAAGTTCATTAACTACGCTTACCTGCAAAATCCCATTTTCAAGAAGATCTACGAGTTTCTCTATATTCCCCTCTTCAAGTAACCGTGTAGAAATGAAAGAGGCCTGAGCCACTATCTCTTTTCGCATGGTTGGCTCAGAGGTGCATTCCTCTAAACTCAAGATAGTCAGAGTACCCATAAAAAGGGCCCGTGAGGCTAGCAGATGTGGGAGTGCGCGTTCAAGAAGGGGAAAATACATTTTAGAATTCTTTTTATCCTGTACCCCTCTTTTTACTTCTGTTTGGATCTGCGTAAGGATTTCATCATCGAGGTCTTCAGGAAAGGAGGCTACCAATTGCTCTATCACTTCAATTCTTTCTTTGGAAGGCTCATTCCAAAGCTTGTTTAGAAGGTCTTTAAGAAGAGTAAGCTTCTCGTCATTTGCGCTTCTCAAGGCTACTACAATCATAGAAGCTGGGGAGCTTTTCTCTTTTGATTTTATGGCAGAGAACGCTTCTTTTTCTGTAACAGCCATGGAGACCTCTGCAAAGATCTTATAGCAAGAGAGAAACTCAGGAAGAAGGAGTGAAAAAGTATTAGTAACCAGCTTTTCTCTTTTTATATCCTTCCGAGCCGCTTTTAGCTCTTCCCACAAAAAAAGTAGTGTTTCTTCTTCCAGCCTTCCTTCCACTAGGATCATGCTTTTGAAAAGCTCTTCTCGTTCTTTCGAAGGATCTTGTAAAAAGTGCTGTAAAACCCCTCTTACCTGATGGCCCCTCTCCTTTCCTAACTTGGCTGCAGGATTTGCGCTTTCATACGTTTTACAAAGGGTTTCTTTGATCTTTGGTTGAGCTGTAAAATCTCTACCTGTAAATCCCTGCAAGGTGGCTGTAAAAAGTGCTGGTGAAGAGAGAAAAGAAGGGAGGAGAAGACTAAAGAGAGGAAAATACAGTTTCTCTACAGCTTTATCTTTTAACCCTTTTACAATTTCTTCAAATAGAAATTGCAGAATTTCCTCATCTAGTTCGCTTAAGTTAGGAGTCAAAAATCTTTCGATAATATCGACTTTATCTTTGAATGGATCTTTGCAAAGAGAGCGCAAAACCGCTTTGAGTGTGGGAAGTTTAGCTTCTCTCATCTCTTCTAGTGGCTCTATGAGAGCGGCATTTGCACAAAGGGACTCTTTCACTTTCTGTTGAGAAAGGAGATCTCTTTCAGAAAAGCCTACTAAGGTAGCTATATAAAGCTTAGGAGCTGAAACAAACCGAGAGAGCAAAAGAGAAAAAATTTGTATAAAACCTTCCCTTTTCTCTTTGATTCCTTTCTTTACCTCTTCGATGAGGGTAAGGAGCGTTTCCTCATCTAACTTTTCCAAAAATTTGGTAACAAAACTCTTGGCAACTTCCGTACTCTCTCTTGCTGGATTAGAAAGAAGTCTTTGGGCTACATCTCTTAGAACCTTATGATCTCTAGGGTGAACTTCTTCTGATGCTCCTAATAGTAGTTTTTCTAGACCATCTCTCTCCTCTATTTTGCCAGTAAACAACTCAAGAGTAGCCACGCAGCAGATAGGAGAATCTAAAAAATGGGGAAGAAGCAGAGTAAATAGAGGAAAATGCCCTTTCTTACCTATCCCCTTTTTCATCTCTTCTAATAGACATCTAAGAAGGTCATCATCTAATTCTGTTTGAAACTGTAAAACCGCTCTTTCAACAAGATCAAGACTTTGCTTATCAGGATTTTGAAAAGCTATAGAGAAAAAACGGAGCATGTATTCTTTTCGATTCTGTAAGGAAGCCTTCCTTAAGGTATCTGGAATTCCAGCCGCTTGCTTGTAGTCTTTTTCTGCAAGGCACCTAAGACGATAGGCAACCTCTAAATCTAATGCCCCTTTCTCTGATAACGGGGCGCCCTTCAATCGGAGATAATGCTTCTTCCATTCTTTCCCGTTTTCCACCTCCATAAACTCGGCTTCATAAACAGGGCTGAGAAATTCCACAGATTTTCCTTTGACGGGATAAGAAAGGGACGTGACTAAATAAAGAACTGTTTGCCTATTTGCAAACTGTGCAAAGATCTGTGGACATCTGTCATTTTGATAGAGGGTAAATAATAGGTCCAGAAAGGCACTTTTTTGGGTTGCAGAAAGTCTACAATCCGCATGACAGGGCCAAAAACGTGTATCATTCACGCTATACCACATGGAAAAAATAGTAGCGGCCCTTTCCAGGTTCCCTTCCTGTAAACTCTGGTTCGCAAGTCTCATCCAAAGGGGGAGAAAAACTTCGGCTCTAGACTCGTTAAGTAGCCCTTCTTTTTGCATAGCTTCAAGGCAAGCAATCATATCGTCTTCGTATCCATTCTCAGAAAGCCAAACAAACCACTTAGGCTCCAAAAAGCGTAATTCGCTAGGATAGCTAGATACGATTCTTTTAATCATACGGGCAATAAGTGGTAAAGCCATGTAATCCTCAGGTAGCCCTACGCCTTTAAAGAGCGAGGCTCCTCCTAACATAATATGTTCGATCGTATCACGGAAAAGAGGGAAAACATCCTGCAACTCTAAGCCAGATGATTCATAAAAAAAGGCAAGAAGATGGATGCTTAATCTAAAATCTTTTCTCAAATAACTTGAGAAAATATGTATCACTTTTTCAATAGGAAGCTGCTTACAAAATTCAGAGCTTATAATACGAAGTTCGGCATCTTCCGACTGCGCTAAAGCCCTAACTAGATTTTTTCTACCTTCGAAAATGTCATTAGGGTGTGTTTTGACAGATCCTAAATTGAGCTGAGAAGCTTTCTTCTCCCCTCCTCTTTCCAAACATCTTTGCGTCATAGCAACTGACAAAGAAAGAACATCCTCTCTTCTATGCATAGATAGCAATAGAGAGTGTAGCCCTTGTAAAATAATCTTAAGCTTGTTTTGTGCAGGCTCATGATAATAGTGCAAAAGACGGATTTGATGGATCAGCGCTCTAAAAAATAAAGGAAGATCTTCTCTATCCTCGAGAGAGGCTGCTTCTGCATACCATTTTCGTAAAATGGGTTCTACTTCCTCAGTCAATGCTTTTGTCTCAAAAGCATTTGTCCTTGCCCTGAAAACTCTTAAAAAGAAATCCAAGACCTTTTGCGAAAAGATCGGTTTTTCTTCCTCAGGCAATCTTTGGTAATACTCCAAAAACTTTTCTAAACTATTTTCATTAAGCTCAGGTCGTAAATGAAGGTGACATGTAGGGGAAAGTTTGAGAAAAAGAACATTTTGGAAATCCACTTCAACAATCGATGTGTCAGGCCCATATGTGATAAGACTAATTAGAAGGAGCAAGTCGCTTATAAATGGGAAAGGGATATCTTTTTCCATCCCAGCTAAAACGGCTAGAAGTAAAGGATTTTGCGGTCTTTCAGACAAGTTTTCAAAATGCTTTGTAAGCAATATGGCTTTCCAGAGAGAAGTAATCGAATTTCTCGCAACATCCCCTGGCTGATAGCGTCTAAATAGAGAAAATGCCTGAAAAAGGAGAGCTAAGAAAGCATCATTAGGTTGCCTAGGATGATGATTTATAGCAGAGCGCTTTAGCTGCTCCAAAGTAAAAAACGAGCTTCGCCATTTTATCTTATCCCAAAGTAGCTGGAACATCGGAGGATTTCTTATATCCCTTGCAGAACAAAGTGACCTCCATCCTTTTGTTAAAACTGAAATATAGGAAGACCATCCACCAAGTCTGACAGTATCCGGATCAAATATGCGGACAATTTTAGTTAACCTATCAACGATTGCCTGAAGATTTCCTTCTACAAAAGGCTTTAATTTTTCTAAGTGAAATTGAATGAACAACTGCTGATAGGCAAAAATACTCATGCGCGGGCTGTAACTTACTAACGTGAAATCGATCTTGGTTGGACCTGTCGCCTCTCCTGGAAAAAGCAAACTAAAAATTAAGAAGGACTCTCCGTCTTCTTCCAAGATATATTTGTAGTTAATCAGCATATTTTGCCGGACAAGCTCATCCGACCTTCCAGTTTTTCTTACAACTAAATCAATAATAGTATCGGCAAGTTTTCGTAGCTCTGCTTCTGTAGCCCCTGGAACATCAATACGAAAATCTGTATCTGGTGGAGAAGCGCCAAGATCAGTTTCTAATGATTGAAATTGGCCTGCCTGGATGTCGCAGCAAGAGCGCATTGCAAGTTGTACATAAGCTTCTAGAAGATAATATACACAGCTTCCGACCATGCGAGCGGTCATATGCAAGCCCTGTATCCTCGATACCTTGTTTAACTCGAATAGGATTTCATGTAGGGAAAGTTTTCTATCCTTTCCCAAATTCATACTTTTAAGTAAATTCTCATGCATGTAATTGCTCACACGGCTTATTGAGGTTTGATCTAAAGTAGGTAGGGCTACATGCTTGAATTTAGGTTGTAATAGACCTGAATCGGAATAAATGATCCCTTTTCTTCTAAAAAGATCAAAAAACGATTTTATAGGAGAGCCGTCTTCAAAAATTGTGGCTTTAACAGAAGAAAAAACATCTTTGGAAGAAGAGGCGCCCGCAACCACCATACTTGTGGAAGCGGATAAATGTAATTTAGAGCTCATGGGATGATAAGGAAAATCGATTAATTTTAAATTGCGTAAATT
>JABEVM010000055.1 GCA_013041585.1 Chlamydiota bacterium | reverse complement strand
TAGTATTATAAATTGTTTTTATAATATTAAATTTAGGTTTTTTTATGAGTATTTTACCTGTTTTATTAGATGCAGCTACAGTAGTAGCTTCTGTAGATTATTCCCAGAATTGGGCTTTAAGAAGCGTGCGGCAAGCCACTACGGCAGTAGCTTGGGATATATGGGCTTCAGCAGCTACTCTAAATGGTAGAGTTCCTCTTCCAAAAGGGCTTGATGTGGAAGGTTATATTAAACGCGAAAAACTCGACAGGAACGATTCTAATAAGGCAATAGGAATTAGGAGATTACAGCAAGTGACTGAGTTAGCTCCTGACGTTCTGATGGCTTATGGAGAATATATAGAAAAAGAAAACCCTAAGGTAAAAATGATCCCCTCTTTTTTAGTTGGGGGCGGAGACGCATATAAATCACTACCTAAAAAGGAAATGCTGGCTGCACAAGATAAAAAGTTTTTAGTTATTCCTGTTGTCGTAGCAAGTAAAGAAGGAAGTCCATCTCAAATAATTGCCAAAAAAATGGGGCGTTCGGGAGATCACGTAGTAACTTTTATGATTGATTTTGAAAGTAAAGTTATTGAATTTTACGATCCTAAAGGACTTACCTGTGAAGATCGAGGAGATTGTCTTCGTAGCGATGCAAAGAGCGATTTAGCTACATTTTTAAAGTATCTTAAGAAAACGTATCAAATCGAAAACTTTGAAGTTAAGCAAAACAAAGAAAAGCACCAATGGGATTTGCATAATTGCGGAGTATATCTTTCTGATTATTATGAAAGGAGATTAATTCAAAGAGAGTCTGCCGATTCCATTTGGGCTAAGCCTAAAACTACTCCGGAAGCAAATAACCATCGCGCAAACATTCTCAAGAGTATTTGTGGTTTTAAGAACTAGAGGAGTTTTCTACATTAAAGAAACTACGTGATCAAAGGAAAGATCCTTTCTCACGTAGTTTGAGGATTCGTTCCTACATTTGTTCAATTTGACATCCTCCCTTCCCTAAAGGAATCGGTTTTACGGCCCATATGATAAAGGATTTTAATATGGCATCTTCTTTTTTAGTCTTACGCGAATCCAAATAGCTATAGCTAAAACAAGACCTGCAAAGAGGATGTTGAAATCGATCGCTCTATGAAATCCGGAAAGAAAAGAAGAGTGTATCTCTACAGCATGGAAAATGGCCGTACTCAAAGCTAAGAAAATGGCTCCAACAATATTCCAAATCGTTGCGATGGTGCCAAGTGCTGCTCCAATTTTGCGAGAAGCAATAACTTGGTTGACAGCTGTGATCATAGCGGAATTGCTCAATCCCCAATTTACACCCAAGAGAAAAAAGGGAAGGATAAGAAAGGCTGTCGATGTATGAAGACCTATCAATCTATGAAGACAAATTGCGAAAAAAGCAGCAATGACAGAGAAGAAAAGGAGATTGGGAACTCCAAACCATTTTACAGATCGATCGAAAATACATGCAATAAGAGCTTGCGCTGCAGGAATCACAGCGATCAGAAGGCCGATCTCAAACGGAGGCATGTTTCTAAGAATACGCAAATACAGGGGATCAAAAAACATAAAGACTGTCGAAGCAATCCCGGCGAGTGCGCAGCTTAAGGCTGCAAGAGAAATGAGCTTTTCTTTGAAAATAACAAGGTCAAGCAAGGGATTTTTTCGGAATTCATCGAAGATAACTAAGAGAGTGATACCGCAGAATCCTAGTACCAGAAAAACCCATGCTTGGAAAGAAGTCCAATTTGCTTCTGCTCCTGCGATAATGCCGTACATAAGAGAGCCAAGCCCAGAAATTAACAGTACAAGTCCTACATAATCGATTTTGACAGAATGTTTTTCTTGAGAGTGAGCTCGGAGACTAAAGATGCAGGCAACTAGACCAGCTACAATAAGAGGAATATTAATCCAAAAAACCCATCTCCAATTCAAAAGGCTAATGAGGACTCCTCCAAGAAAAGGACCTATCATGAGTCCAAAACCTGTAACTCCTCCATAAATGCTAATGGCTTTTACTCTTTCCTTTTCAGGAAAGACATCAGAAAGAAGCGCTGCAGAAGCGATAAATACGGTTGAGGCGCCCAGCGCTTGCAATCCACGGAAGAAGACTAAGACTTCAATTGTTTTGCTGAGAGCGGCTCCCACAGCCGCAACGCCAAAGAGGGCCGATCCAATATAGAATACTTTTTTTCGACCCCATAGATCAGCAAACTTTCCCATCGCAATCATTGTCATACTTAGAATGATGATAAAAATATTTGTCACCCATTGGAGCTGTAAGATGTCTATTTGCAAATCTGCTTGGATGAACGGGAGTGCAGTATTGACAATTGTTGCATCTAGGAATGCGGTGAAGGCAAGAAGAGATACTCCAAGGAGGGCCCACCATTTATGACGAAATTGCTCTGCGTTAGCCATGCTGGTTTTCACCATTTAGTAAATGATTGTATCATCTACGGAATAAGATAAAATAACTTTCAATTCAAGGTTTTTTAGCTGATATAAGGATGTAGTTTTTATATTTTGAGAACATTTTTCTCTATGGTTGATCCAGAAAACGAAACAAGTATTGGCAAATAATCGCTAAGATCCTATCCTCGAATTCGTTCACAAATAAAGTATTAGTCCTATGGCGAAATTATACTTTTATTATTCTGCAATGAATGCAGGAAAAAGCACGACCCTTTTGCAATCAAGTTATAATTATTGCGAACGAGGAATGGATGTGCTGCTTTTTTCTCCCTGCATTGATACACGACTTACTAAGCCCTATGTTCACTCAAGGATTGGGCTCAAAGAAGAAGCAGTTGGATTTGACGACGACCTCGATTTTTTTACGTATGTGAAAGAACAAGAGAAAAAGCTTACCAAACTTCGTTGT
This sequence comes from Chlamydiota bacterium, assembly GCA_013041585.1. Taxonomy (GTDB): domain Bacteria; phylum Chlamydiota; class Chlamydiia; order Chlamydiales; family Rhabdochlamydiaceae; genus JABEVM01. Next base: position 8,363 of record JABEVM010000055.1, on the reverse strand, counting down.
GTATTAATTGATGAGGCTCATTTTTTAAAAAAAGAACAAGTCAAACAGCTTACCCAGATCACAACGGAGATCCAAATCCCTGTGTTATGCTATGGACTCCGCTCTGACTTCAAAGGAGAGCCTTTTGAAGGAAGCAAATATCTGCTCATTTGGGCTGAAGAATTAGTTGAGATTAAGACGATTTGTCATTGTGGCAGAAAGGCAACTATGAATTTGAGAATTGACCCTGCTGGAAATTCTGTAGAAGAAGGTTCTCAGATTCAAATTGGTGGAAATGAAAGTTACCTCTCCACATGTATGGTACATTTTCGAGAAAGCAATAAAAAATTTAGTAAGGGTGAAATAACGCAAGTATACGCCGAATTAAATCAGTAAAGAGGGGATTATGTACCAACTTAGAGCTTGGGGAATCTGCATAGCTGCAGCCCTTTTTCTTTCATATGAATTGATGCAATTCCATATGCTAAATAGCCTTTCGAATGTGTTTATGAAGTCTTTGCATCTTAATGCAAAAGATTTTTCTATCATCTGTTCGACATATTTATTAGCTGATGTCATCTGTTTAATCCCCGCAGGAATTATTTTAGATCGTTGTCCTGCCAGAAGCGTGATTTTAGTTTCCTTAGGATGTTGTATCGTTGGGACTGTTGGGCTTGCTTATTCGGAAACTTTTTTTCAGGCCGCCTTCTCCCACTTTCTTACAGGAATTGGAAACGCATTTTGCTTTTTGAGTTGCATGGTCTTGGCCAGCAGCTGGTTTCCTAGGAAAAGCTCATTTGTAATGAGTATGATCATTACAATTGGTCTTTTAGGAGGAGTCGTTGCCCAGGTTCCTTTTTCTGTGCTTGCGGAGAAAGTAGGTTGGGTAAAAACTCTGCAAATCGATGCGTTACTTGGTGTGTTCATTTGGATTGTGAATTTTTTGTTTGTCTATGAATCTCCTAAATACAAACGACGGGTTCATTTTCACTCTTTTCAGGTTTTCACCCAGGAACTCTTTTCTTCCCTTTCTTCCAGTCAAACTTGGAAATTCGGTTTATATACAGCCTTTATGAACCTTCCTCTTATGATCATTAGCGCCATGATTGGTAACCTTTACCTAATCCAAGTTCATGGTTATGAGGTGGTGGAGGCTTCGTGGGTTACGAGTATGATCCCTTTAGGCAGCATTATCGGATTTCCACTGTATGGATATTTAGGGGACTATATTTATAATAAGCGCTCCTTAATGATTTTTGGAGCGACTGCTTCGTTTGCGAGCTTTCTTATTATTCTACTTTCGGACTCGATGCCAGTATGGTCGATGGCGTGTCTCTTTTTTAGCCTTGGGATTTTTTCTGCTTCCCAGGTGCTTAGCTATCCCATGATTGTAGAATACGCTCCTCAAAAATTACGAGGAACGTGCATGGGAATTGCTGCGATCATTATTATGGGTCTTCCTTTGATAGGGCAGCCTCTGACCGGATATTTGTTGGACTATTCTCATTCCTGCGCATCTACCTTTTATTCCAAAGAAGATTTCCTTCGAGCTATGCTTATTTTCCCGATTGGTTTTCTGATTTCTATTTTATTGTCCTGGCGTCTTAAAGAAAAGAAACAGACGGTATCCAGTGATATGCCGGTTACAACAAGCCCTATCTATGAGACAGCGCTGAAATAGTCTTTTATTTTTTATGAACACATTTTTCGAAAAGACCTTTTAAGGCTTTTTGAGGATCATATTTGGCCTTTAGAGCTAGAAAAGTGTTTTTCGAATAGATCTGCCAAAACTCTTCTTCTGTGTAATAAGAATCAGAATAAAGGCTCTTAAAACCAGCTAATTCTTCGGTTTTACGCTCTATCATCTTGTTTAAAAATCCTTTTTCTTTCCATGAGGGCACAATGTCCCAAAAACCAAAATCTATGTACAAAGTGGAAGGGTCTAAGTTACAAAATGTATATTTTTGGTCTTTGTTGTAAGACATGGAAGGGCAAATCCAGATGGGTGTGATGCCGATTGAGGATTGAAAGAAGGTAAAAAAATTCTGGGTATTATGAAAAGGGATCAAAATATCTTGAATTACCGATTCGGAAGGTTTTTCCAAAGGTTTAGTCAACCATCTCAAAATAGAATTGGAGGCCATCAGGTGTTTGATTTTCCAGTACTTAGCCGAATGGAGCATGAATTTCCCAAAAAGAAAACGCAAGATTTTGTAATTCATCCCAAAATGTTTAGAACACCAGAACCAATCCGCGTCCCATCTCCATATATAGTCATAGGTTGTGAGATAGTTGATTTCATTTTTTCGGATCGATTGGTAGTAGATGTTTAGATAGGTATAGTTATTTACAAAGGGAGCCTCGTCCACAGGTTCTCCTACTATGATGTACATCTCTGTTTTGTCAAAAATCACCCCATCAATATAGGAATCTGTTTGAAGAGAACGGTTTTTTACGCAGAACTCTTGTAGCTTTTCGAAAAAGGAATTGATATCGTTAAATCGAAGGTTAGTTAACCGAATGAATTTTTTAGCTGGGATCAGTTTCATTTTTATTTTTAGTGCATACCCGAGTGTTCCATAGGAATTGGGAAATGCGAAGAATAAATCGCGATACTCATTATCGGCTCTGCAGGTAAGAACGTTTCCATCACCTGTTAAAACTTCTATTTCGATGATAGTTTCATGAACAAGGCCATAACGAAAAGAGGAGGATTCAATACCGAGTCCAACTAAGGCGCCTCCGACAGTAATGGTTTTTAGCTCAGGAACTACAGGTGGAAGGCAATTGTATTTTAGTGTTTCATTGACAAGATCTTCATACGTGATCATGCCTTCTACTTCAGCGATCAAGGCCTCGGGGTCGATAGAGATGACTTGATTTAACTGCTTTACATCGAGTTTTTTTGATTTTGCAGCCTTTCGATTTCTAAATAAATTAGAAGTCTTTTTACTCAGTGCAAATGTACTTTTACCCGCAGCTACCTTAGCAAGATTTGTCCTGAACTCTTGGATAATGGCTAGCTTCTTTTTCTCATGGTTAGATCGATTCTCTTTTACTGCAATCTCATCGGATTGAATTGTACCCATCTAAAACACCCTGTTTTGAGAGAACGATTTGCCAAAGCTGTAAAGATCTAGCTCTGAATCCTCCAGCGCAGGAGAGTAGATAATACTTCCACATTCTGTAGAAAGGATCTGGGTATTCGGCTTTGATCTTATCCCAATTTCTATCAAAATTTTCATACCAAGCCATAAGAGTTTTATCGTAGCTGGTACTAAAATTATGCCAGTCTTCCATTACAAACAGGCCTTGAAATGCTTCGCTAAGTTGAGAGTTGGAAGGAAGGTGCGCATTAGGGAAAATATATTTGTTAATCCAAGGGTCGGTTGTGACTACAGATGTATTTCTACCAATGGTATGAACAAGTAATAGTCCATCATCAGTCAAGCAGCGGTGAGCAAGCTCCATGAAGCCTCTATAGTTCTTTTGCCCTACATGCTCCATGAGCCCAATTGAAATGATCCGATCGAAAGTGCCTTGCGTATCTCTGTAATCTTGGACACGTACTTCTACAGGAAGTCCAACGCATATCTTTTTAACGTAAGCCGCCTGTTGCTCGGAAAGGTTGACTGCTACGACCTCGACGCCATAGTTTTGTGCTATATGCCTAGAAAAACCACCCCAGCCACAGCCTAAATCAAGAACTTTCATCCCTTTTTGTAATCCAAGCTTTTTAGCTATCAGATCAAATTTTGCTTCTTGGGCCTGATCAAGATTAGAAGCGTTTTTCCAGTATGCGCAAGTATAGGCTAACGTATCTCCTAGCATGTATTCATAAAGATCATCACCAATTTCGTAATGCTGCTCGATCACTTCTGCGCTGCGTCCTTTATTCTGCATATTGAAAATTTTAGCTTTGAAAACATCAAAGCGCATGCCCCAGGTGGGTTTAACTCTGTTTTCTAAATTTGCGCGAAGGATTTTGAACATGCACTCATCAAGAGATTTTGCATCCCACCATCCATCCATATAAGATTCTCCAAAACCGAGTGAACCTTCTTTTAAGACTCTTTCATAGAATCTCTCGTCATGAACTTGAATATCTGAAGGTCTAGGTCCGTTGATTTGTATATCAGCGAAAGATAGGATTTCTTGAACTGATTGTTTTGGATCAGAGAATCCTTTTATAGAAAGAGTAATAAAACAACATAGCAATACAAATTTCAATGCAGATCGCATAGTAAGTACCGTTTTTAATCATTTAAGTTACGAATAGTCTATTTCTTGTTAAAACGCAATTGAGATTCAATCCGCTATAATCAAAAGAGCGTTAACTTTACAACCCAAGTGAATCTCATATTGAATATATGGCTCCTTATCATATATTTTATCTTTTTTATTGATCACGTACAGAGAGTTGCCGATGCTAGAGGTACTAGAGGATCCTTTTTTAAAAAAAATCGAGATAGTAGGACACGGTTTTTTTACTCGAGAAGGTGGGGTAAGTTTAGGAGTTCATGGATCGTTAAATTGCGCCTATCCAACTAGCGATAATTCTGATAACGTCCGAGAAAATAGACGTCTGGCTATGTCTTATTTTGGCTATCCTCTCGAATCACTAGCTTCTGTAAGAAATGTTCACGGCAACACAGTCGTGGTTGTTGATAAGCTATGGGATGAAAATCAAAAGCCTTTAGCAGATGGGATGGTTACTAAAAAAGCTGGCATTATCTTGGGCTCAGATAGTGCTGATTGTCCAATTGTTTTATTTGCTGATGAGCAAGCTAAAGTGATCGGTTTAGCTCATGCTGGTTGGAGAGGAGCAATAAAAGGTGTGATTGAGGCCACTGTTGAGCAAATGGTTTCAATCGGAGCTACACATGAACATATTTCTGCAGCGATAAGCCCTTGCATTGCTCAAAATTCTTATGAGGTAAGTCTTGAATTTTTTGAACAATTTATAGATCAGGATGTAGGAAATAAGAGTTACTTTACAAATTCTACCAAAGCAAATCACTTTCTCTTTGATTTACTAGGCTATGTCAAAAACAGGCTTTATAGGGTAAACGTAAAAGTAGTTTCCTCTGAAGTGGCCTTTGATACGTATTCTGACGAAAGACGATTTTATAGTTGTAGACGAGCTACCCATAGAGCTGAAAAGTGCTTCGGGGGTCAACTCTCTTGTATATATTTGAAGTAAGGTTATTGATGGTAGATACAGAGACTTGTTGGAAACTGATAAAAACTACATAAACTGTCTTTCAAACTTTCTTGTAAGCTTAAAAAGCAGGGGATTAATGGAGATAGATACCAGAGCGCAACCTACAATGATGTCATACCCCTCGCTTGGAAGTATGCCGAACTTCGTAGCAACTTGGGAAAGAATGAAAGAAAACTCTCCGATTTGAGCGAGAGATACAGCGATTGTCAAAGCGGTCTTAATTGGGTATTTTAGCATAAAGGAGATCAGAAAAGCAGCGCATGGCTTGGCAATGAGAACAATGGCTAGTGTGCCTAAAAAAGCATTAAAGTGTTCTGCGATCGCGGCTGGATTAAATAGCATTCCGACAGAGAGAAAGAATACAACTACAAAAGCATCTTTTAATGGAGTAACTTTAATTGTAACTAAGTGATGGACTTTACTTTGGCCTATCACCATACCGGCTATGAAAGCGCCAAGGGCAATCGAAGTCCCAAAAAGCCATGCGGATCCCACGGATATAATAAAAGTGATGGCTAGAATTCCAAGAGTAAATAGTTCTTGGGAGTTGATAAGCACAATCTTTGAGAGCAGGTATGATACGAGTCTACGCCCTAGAGTGAACATCAGAATGATCAATACGATGAACTTAAAAATCGTGATCACAATTGAGTAGGCAATCTCCTGCAAAAGAACTTCTTTTCCAGGTGAAAAGGCTAAGGTCGGGATAAGGAGCAGGGCGACTACCGTAATAATATCTTCGACAATAAGCCAACCTACTGCGATATGACCTTGTTGGGTTTTGAGAAGATGGTTGTCCGAGAGTAATCGAATTAATACCATTGTGCTAGCAACGCCAATCGCAAGTCCAAAAACAATACCTGATTCTAAAGACCATCCTAAACCGTACATTAAGGTTGTCGCTATTAATGCAGAAACCAGGGTTTGTCCTATCGCGCCTGGGACTGCGATTTTTTTTACGCTTAGCAAATCTTGCCATTTAAAGTGCATTCCTGCGCTAAACATCATTAATACGACGCCAATTTCAGCTAACTGTTCCGCTGTTACAATATCTGCCACATATCCCGGTGAATAGGGCCCTATGCAGTATCCTGCTAATAGATACCCAAAGATGGGGGATAGTTTTATTCGATGGGAAAGGTAGCCTAAAGCCGTAGCTATAGATAGGCCTATCGTTAGAATTAAAACTATCTTAATATGCATTGGTTCAAACATTTTATTCTATTATTTATATGTTACAGTTGCTGCTTGAGCACGCTAAATTAGTGATGTAAAATTCTTATATACATTCTTCTTCTTGTTAAGTGAACAAAAATTATTTTTAAGACGTTTTAAAAAAAAATATATTACTTTTTTTCGTGCATAAAATCTGGCGTAAAAGCCAGTAGATTAGTAAACTTTGTCGAGTTAATTTATGTAGGGAATATCATGAACAATAAGAGAAATATAGCGGGCTTATTTAGTATCATTTGCTTTTTTGGTTTCATGTTGAGTTGTACCAGTTGCGCTTATGTACCTGAAAAAGTCCAAGTGGCCTATGAACCGATTATGCATTCAAATCCTGTTGCTACAGCAATCGGCACAAATGTAGTAGTAAATGTCATTGATAACCGCAGAAATGGAAAACGCGTAAGCTCCAAAAAAGGGGATTATGGTATTGAATTAGCTGGGATCAAACTGGAAGGCGAACTAGCCGATGAAGTTGCAAATGCAGTGATAACCGAGCTTGAAAGTCTTGGTTGTACGATTGCTACTGGAGGGATGGAGATCGAGGTTGAGATCCAAAAATTCTATAACGAATTCAAACAAGGTTTTTTCAGAGCCAGAGGAATTGCCGAGCTTATTCTTGCTGTCAGCGTAAAGAAAAGCGACGGCAATATTGTGTATTCAAAAACCATTATGGGCTTTGGAGAGAACGATAAAATGTGGGTTCAATCAGGCAAAAACGCCAAGGCGGCATTAGATACAGCGTTTAATGATGCAATACATAGATTAGTAAGCGATCAAGCTTTTCTTCAAAGTTTAAAAAAATAAGTCTGCTTTATTATGTTTGCTAGGGAAGTAGTCAATCTACTTCTCTAGCAACATCATTTCTTCCTGTATGTTTTTCAAGATTTGACTTTTCCCTATTGCTCCATGAAAATGATGAATGAGGGCATTCGGATTATTCCCGAGTGTTCTGCTCCAATTATAAATCGGAGGAAGTTCTAGGAAGGAAGGCCTCTGCGTATAAATGGCTCGAGAGAGGGCATTTTGGTCGCCAAGGAACTGCTTATTATCTTTAATAGCTAGGTCTACCCACTTCTCAAGGATTTTTGCTTTGCTTTGAAAAACTAAGACTCCTGAATTATAGCTAATTTCCCCAGGGAGTAGGAGACCTAGTTCTTGTTCTGTTTTTTGATTATGGAGCGGCTCTCTTGCAATAGCTAATTCTATCCCAAAGGCAAGGCAGGTAAAAAGAGGGTCAAGTGGGCCTCTGACTTGACAATCAAGATCTAGCCAGATGGTTCGGACGAACGGAGATTTAAGAAGAGCGAAGGGTTTTTTAAAAAAAACAGGGCGATAAGGCCAAAATCCTTTTCCATAAAAGGTTTCCCATTTTTCTCTTAACTGAGGAGAGACCTCCTCTTTTGTGGAAAGGAAAGAATCATCAAAATCTTGCATTGGTATGCAAATTCCTCTCGCTTCGCACCAAGCAAGAGCTTCTTTGGACATGCCAAAATCTACAAAGGCAACGGGATAGGAGTTATGAGAGGAGTAATGTTTCCACCACCAAGGAAGTAATACTTCCAGAGTAGAGTCGCATCCGACGATCAGTCCTTCCTCATTCATTATCTATGCCGCGTTTGAGAGAGTGGTTACATTTCTCATAAAAGAAAGAGTGAATTTTTCCCAGAGAAAAATACGCAGCGTAATTTGAGATCAGGATCACTTAAAGAGAACCTGATCTCAAAATTAGAGAAGAAATTAAAACTTCTTCAAATATTTAGCTAAATGTTTGTAGTCAGCAGCTAATTTACTATATTGTTTAGAAAGAAATGATTTTGTTTTTTTTGTATACATAGCACGTTTTTTCATAAAATTCTCTTGGTTATAATTGTTTATAGATTTGCCTCAGTGAGGGCCATCCAAATTGTTGCAATCGAAAGCAAATTTCCCC
>JABEVM010000008.1 GCA_013041585.1 Chlamydiota bacterium | reverse complement strand
TGAACTGTAATACTTCCGTTACCTTGTGGGCCTGTAGCCAAAGTTTGTGTAGCATCAACAATAACGTTACTTGAAGCTAAAAAACCTATCAGGCTGGAAGTCATGATATTCGAGGCCCCTGATCCCCCTTGTGTAAAAGCAAGATCATAGGGAGGAGGCGTTGTGTAATTGCTATCGGGGTTTGTACTAATTGTTACCGTAACAGGGTCTAAAAGCAGATCTCCAGTTTTTCCTTTGGGGGCCATTGTGTTTACATATCCTTTTGGATCAAAACGGCTACCTAAGCTAGAGATTTCTACAAGTCCACCATCTCCACCTTTTTCTCCACCTTGTACATATGTGCTTCCGTAGTATTGGTTCGCCTCCGTTCCCCAAAAAATAACTTTTCCGCCATTTCCTTCTTCTAACGCACTTGCATTTACATTGACTGACTGTCCAATGTACACTTCTGAAGCGTTCAAGATGTCAGGGTTTTGCCCTTTTTTATCGCCGCCAATTAAGGCAACTCCGCCTCCGTTTTTCCCAGAGACATCGATTTTCGTTTCGTTAAAAAGATATACGCTATCTCCTAGAACTTGGACCTCTCCCCCTTTCTCCCCCTCGTTTTTACTGATCAGCGACCCATTATAAACCTGAGCTACCCCGCCTTCTGCAATCAGTAGGATGCGTCCTTCTCTTTTTTCAACCCCAGTGGCTTCAATGGTGCCTTCTGTGTTGATCCCCATCGCGTACGCATTTCCATCGGCTTTTAACTCCGCTTGAATCGCCTCAATATGTCCTGAGTGGGTAAGCCCTGTTCCTTCTTTTTCAGATCCTTCACTTTTTTTAGGACGGATGAGAATTCTCTCTTTTGCTGTAGGTTTAAGAAGAACATCTTCTCCAACTCCCAATGCAGTCACCCCTTTTGGAGTTTCGATTTTGCCTTGGTTATCGATATGATATGCGATCAAAACAACATCGCCATCGATTGCTTGAATCGTACCTAAGTTGATAATTGACGATTTTGAAGTTCCAGCAAAATTGATCTCGCCATCTCGCAGGAAATCTTCGTTGAGAATATCAAAAGTAGAAGCGATGAAGCTCCCTACATTGATACGAGCTCCTTCCCCAACTAAAATTCCATTTTGATTGATAAGAAAAACTTTTCCATTTGCTTCCAAAGTACCCAAAAGGGCGCTTGGATTATTTGAGATAACGCGATTGAGAACAGAAGATTTACTGTTTGTTTGGATAAACCGGGTGATTTCTCCTTTGTCAATAGAGAAACGTTCCCAGTTCAAAATGGCGCCATGATCTGCTTTGATCTCAACTAGCCCATTTCCACGGTCTGTAAAGATCGCATTGCCAGAGGAAATATGCATTCCTTTGGGATTGGAAAAAACGGGTCTACATGAAATAAGACCTAAAAAGGCAAGATAGATTTTTGCTTTTTTACAGATCCTGCGAAAAGAAAAACTTATCATGAAAGCCTAAATTGGTTTTGCCTCTTTAATAACTTGCAATCACAGAAAAATGAAGCCTACCATTTTTATTTCCTTCGTAGTGATCTCTATGGAGCTTAAATCCATAGTCAAGTCTCACAGATAGATATGGGTCAATATTATAACGAAGGCCAGGTCCGACGCCCATAAGCCACTGATGCGTCTTGATATCTCCTACCCTTGCATAATCTTTTCCAAGACCATAATCGAAAAACGCAAGAAACTGCAGGCCATCATTGACTTTGCGGTTTCCAACCCAATGAAAGATCCCGAGCATAGGAGATCTGACTTCAACGCTTGTCAAAATCGCATTGTCTGTATTGACCTGTCTTTCTTCATAACCACGTACCGTGTTGTATCCACCAAGCCCAAACTGCTCGCTAGGAAGCAAGTTTGTCGTTGCAATCTGTCCTCTAAATAATCCAGAAACCGAAAAATTCATAGGAAGATACTGGATGTAGACGACCGATCCTCTAAAATAGGCATAGGTCGGTTTAGCTCCAGGGCGTGTTTCATCATACACTTTTTTACTCTGGTCTGCTACCCATCCACATGGTGAATAATATATTTCTGCATCAAAAAATGTTTTGCTGCGAGAGAGCTCTAAACCCCCATTATACCCAAAAGCAAACTGCGTTAAGTTGGTGTAAGGGTGAAATGGGATAAAAACTTGGCCCTCAAACTCTAAATTAGTATTCGTTCTTTTGAAATCACCACCCCATGTAAACTCATGCAAATATTTTCCAATTGGAGTGAGGGGGATATCATAACGCATACTAGCCTCGTACGAATTACCGTGAGTGCGTTTTGCAGGATGAGGAAGATCGGCATGAATATTTGAATAACCGCCGTAAAAGGTCAATGTATGCTGCCACGGTAGAGGTATACTATAATTGGCTGTATGAGCTTGGAATTTATAAAAGTCTGTTGAAGCTGTATATTGATAGGAAAGTTGCTCATCGAGGCCAAAAGCATCGCCCCAGTTGAATCCAGCAAATACTCTATTTTTTCCTGTTCTTTCAAGACCTGTATTGTCAACCCCTGTATACACCCTGAGTGGGAAACGATCTTTTGTAATTAATTCAATATCGGTTGTCCCAGGTTTTTCTCCAGGGGTATAGACCGCATCTGTCCTTCTGAATGGATTGCGGTTCATGAAATTTAAATTCTTTACCAGTTTATCCTCATTAATGGGTTTCCCTGGCTTAAGTTTGATAAAATTTTTCAGACGCGAATCGGAAAACCATTTGTTCCCTTTTGATTCTACTTTTCCAAGAACCCCTTCTGTAATTAAGAATTGGACCACACCTTCGGTCACATCTTGCTCGGGAACTTGTATCGCTACCATCGGTCTTCCATAGCTCTTGTAGTAGGAAATGATTGTTTTTTTGATAGCAGTAATATCAAAGAGTGTTAAAGGCTTACCTAAGAACGGCTCTAGTTTTGCATTGAGTTTTTTCTCGGATCCAGGAGGATCAATTGCGTAGGCATACACGCCTTGCAAATGTTTGTACTCCTTTTGGTGGAGCGCTTCTCCTTTTCCAACAAGAACAATGGCTACTGTATTTTCTAAAACAACTTTGTTCTCTTGTTTTAAAAATGCTGGTTTTGCTGCAATAACAGAAGCTTCTTCAGCTTTTACAGCTACTTCTTTAGAAGAGGGCTCTTCAAATGCGATTTCTACTTCTTCAAAATACGCTTCGTTATCGTCATCCGCGTCATATCTATCATATACCTCATCCATATTCGTAGAGGCAATGTTTGCAGGAGCATCAGGTTTAATCCAACTGTCCTTTATTTTATCATGTGTCCAAGTAAGAGCGCTTTGGGCATGTAAAGAATTCCCCATACAAAAAATAGTACTTAGAACCGCTAAACAATTGATCTTGATGACTGTATTCATTGTTCCTCAGCTATTGCATCCATGGTTGTCGGAATGTGTTGATTAAAATACACATGTCTTCTAATTGTATATTCATTATTTTTC
>JABEVM010000054.1 GCA_013041585.1 Chlamydiota bacterium | reverse complement strand
CTTCTTTTCTCTGTGTTCATTCTTTTTTTCCAAGTTTCAACCATGCTTGGAATTTCTTATTTTTCGTTCTAACCTTAAGGATTTTTTATGTTAAAAGCCGGGCGTCTTATCGGCGGAATTCTACTTATTTCGGGCACAACAATCGGAGCTGGAATCCTCGCATTGCCTATTAGCACCAGCCAATCAGGATTTTTTCCTTCTTCTTGCTTACTTATTCTTTGCTGGTTTTTTATGCTTGTTAGCGCATTCTTCTTTTTAGATGTTAACTTAGCTGTGAAAGGTGAGCCAAACCTCATTTCTATGGCAGGAAGGACGCTTGGAACTTGGGGCAAAGGAGTTAGCTGGGTTTTTTATCTTTTGCTTCTTTATTCCCTAACAGCCGCTTATATTTCCGGGAGTACACCTATATTCACTCATGCAATTTTTTCTTTGACAGGAGTTGTACTTCCTCCAAGTGTCGGGCATTTTATGCTTCCTATTATTTTTGGTGGATTTATTTATTTAGGAACTTTAGGGGTTGATTATGTGAACCGAATTCTCATGGTCGGACTCATTATTGCATATTTTATGCTTATCGGATTTGTTCCAAGTGGTGAATCAAATTATCTGTTTAGAGCTGATTGGTCATTACTCTATTCTGGGATAACGGTTGTCGTTACAGCGTTTGGGTACCATATCATCATTCCAAGTCTTACAACGTATATGGATCACGACGCGAAAAAGATGCGTATTGCGATTCTCGTAGGAAGCTCGATCCCACTCATAGTATATCTTACATGGAACTACTTGATCTTTAGCGCAATTTCTCAGGATCAGATGCTACTTGCATTGCAAAATGGAGAGGGGGCCACAGCTCCGCTCTCTCGTATTGTCAAACATCCCTTATTAGGCGTGATTGCGCAATTTTTTGCCTTTTTTGTGATTGTAACTTCCTTTTTGGGAGTGACATTAAGCTTATCCGACTTTTTAACTGATGGCTTTAAAATAAAAAAAAGCTGGGAAGGAAGATTGATTGCTTGCGCCCTGACCTTTATTCCTCCTCTTGTCTTCGTATTTACGTATGAAAGAGGGTTTTACATGGCTCTAGAATATGGGGGAACTTTTATTGCTGTTCTTCTTATTTTCTTGCCGGCTATGATGGCTTGGAAATTACGCTCCCATAAATTCTATGGATCTCCATTAGGGAAAGCAGTTTTACTTCTTGTTATGCTGTTTGCTCTATTTGTGTTTTCTATAGATTTTTTGGAAAAATTTGGCGTGATGAAAGCGATTTTTTAAAAGATACCCTTTTATGTTTCGTATAAAATCAGATTTTTCTCCTTGCGGGGATCAGCCTAAAGCGATTGAAAGACTTGTACAAGGGATTTCTGCCGCAAAAAAGGCACAAGTACTCCTTGGCGTGACCGGCTCTGGAAAAACCTTTACGATGGCATGCGTCATTGAAAAAGTGCAAAGGCCGACGTTAATCATAGCTCATAACAAAACCTTAGCAGCACAGCTTTATCAGGAATTTAAAACTTTTTTTCCTGATAATGCTGTGGAATATTTTGTATCATACTATGACTATTATCAACCCGAAGCGTATATCGCTCGGACCGATACATATATCGAAAAAGATCTTTCCATAAATGATCAGATTGATCGTATGCGCCTGAGCGCGACCAGATCGCTTATCGAACGCAAAGATGTGATCATCGTGGCTTCTGTTTCTTGTATCTATGGTTTGGGTCTTCCTGAGTACTACAGTGAAATGCAACTGACTCTTTCTTTAGGAAAGAAATATCGTAGAGATGAAGTCCTTTTGCACTTAGTCCACATGCATTATAAACGAAATGACTTTGATCTTGTACGAGCCACGTTTCGAGTTCGAGGCGATATTTTAGAAGTTATGCCCGCCTATGAAGAAAAATTAGCGTATCGGATCGAATTTTTCGGAGATGAATTAGAGAGAATTAGCGCAATCGATCCTTTGACGGGAAGGGTGAACAAAAGAGTTGAATCGATCACGATTTTTCCAGGATCTCACCATGTTACTCCTGAAATTGTAAGGCTACATGCGCTAGATACCATCAAAAAGGAATTACAAGAGAGAGTTGCCTTCTTCGAAACCGAAAATCGGCTTCTCGAAAAAGAGCGTATCCATCAGAGAACAACGTATGATCTGGAAATGATCAAAGAGATCGGTTTTTGCAAAGGAATTGAAAATTATTCCCGTCATTTTAGCAAAAGACAGGCAGGAGACCCTCCTCCTTGCCTGTTAGATTATTTTCCAAAAGATTTTCTTTTGTTTGTAGATGAATCGCATCAAACGCTGCCGCAAGTTCACGCGATGTATAATGGAGATCGGGCGCGTAAACAATCTCTTGTAGAGTTTGGATTCCGGCTTCCTTCTGCCTATGACAATAGACCGCTCAAATTCGAAGAATTTTATCAGCATATGCATCAAGTGGTCTATGTATCAGCCACGCCAAGTGCATTTGAAGTTCAAGAAGCCGGTGGAGATGTTGTTGAACAGATTATTCGCCCTACGGGTCTTTTAGATCCTGTGATCACTGTAAGACCTGCAACTGAGCAGGTCGATGATTGTTTGGAAGAGATCCGTCAAGAGACTTCTAAGGGAAGACGTGTTCTAGTAACAACCTTAACCAAAAGGCTTGCGGAAGACCTTTCTAAATATCTTACTGATATTGGGGTGAAGACTAAGTACTTGCATTCAGATATTGATACGTTAGAGCGTGTACAAATTATTAATGAACTGCGTAAAGGGGTTTTTGATGTACTTGTTGGGATTAACCTTCTTCGAGAAGGATTAGATATACCTGAAGTGTCTCTCGTTGCTATTTTAGATGCCGATAAAGAAGGGTTCCTTCGAAGTGAAACAGCTCTTATTCAAACTTGTGGAAGGGCTGCAAGAAATGTGGAAGGTCGCGTGATTATGTACGGCGATAAGATCACAAATTCCATGCAAAAAGCTATTGATGTGACGACAAAAAGAAGGATTGTTCAAGAAGAGTATAACAAAGTTCATGGAATCACCCCAAGAAGTACAAAAAGAGAGCTACTGCAAGATCTTCCTGAAACATTTGAAGAGTTTGTAGCGCAAACACCAGGAAAAGAGGTCCCTCTCAACTTAAATGCTAGAGAAATTACGAAGAAGATCTCCTTCTTAGAAAAAGAAATGAAACGGGCTGCCAAAGAACTTCGATTTGAAGACGCTGCAAATCTTCGCGATGAACTTCTGTCCTACCAAAAAATGCAGCTACTCGAAGATGAGCCTTAGAGTTTTTTAGTTAACTATGATATGCTTACAGCTTTGATTTAACGGCAACTTTACCTTGAGATGATATAAAATTTAGTAAAATCTTTTTAAGATGGTACATATTGAAAAATATTTCCATTTTGAATTAAATTATTT
>JABEVM010000053.1 GCA_013041585.1 Chlamydiota bacterium | reverse complement strand
ATTTTATGGCTGATAATAAAATTTTTAACTAAGAGGTTCTCATGGCAGTAGGTTTAAATAATCAATTCTTGCAAATCACTACTCATTTTCTTAAGACCGCAAAGGGTATTAAGGATCTTGGAATGAAACTCCCTTCCGGAATACTTAAAATTGTAGAATACAGAACGGGGGGAATCGCTGAAGGGCAAAAAGCTTTCTTAAGAGTCTTAAATAAATCTAAAGATGGCATGAGCGCTTATGATGTTATTTCCGGTGTAATGCATTTGATTAATCATCAACACAAAACTCCTAGACATAAGTTTGTGGACGTGTTGAATTTGATAAACCCTGCCAAGGACGTCCTGAATTATGCTATCGCGGAAGGGTTAGTTGCTATTAGAAATCCAGGTAAAGCTTTGCTAACAGCGCAAGATAAGAAGGACCTGCAGGGAAAATATGCGGCTGTAACTACTCCGCAATACTTTATTAGCGCTGAAACAAAAGAAAAAGTTGAACTAGTCGGGCATGTCGCTCTTTTAGCTGCTTCTTTGTCTAGGATTTATGATGCAGGAAGGGAGATACATGAAAGAATTAAGAAAGATGCTACATGGACTGATGCCTTTAAGCGTATAGGTAATAACGATCTGATTGTAAGTAAAGCTCTAGCGGGAACAAAAGATGTTTGTTACGTTCTTCTTAGCGCAGTGGGAATCACGTCTATTGTTAATAAGAAGGCGAAGATAGAGCCTATAGTCTTTACTGCTCTTTCCTTAACTGGCACAGCTTTTGCTATCATGTCTCATTATAGTTTAGAGTATAACAAGGCTGCTGTTGAGGCTGCTAAGAAAGGTAAATAGATATATTTTGAAAGAAGTGGAATCTGCTATGGGGTGCTATGGCAGATTTCGCATGATCTTATAAAGAGATTGTGGTTTAATTCCTGTCTCGTTTCGTAACAATTAAATTTTTTAAGGCGGATATTATGTCATCTATAGCGACGTTAGGTCAAATCGCAAGTATCACAGCGGGTTATTTACAGACTCCAAATGGGTTGAATAATCTTGCTATAAAAATCCCTAGACATATTTTGCAGTTGATTATGGCATCTGGTAGACCGCTTTCTGAAGAATCGAGAGTATTTCATGACAATCTAACTCTAGTTAAAAATATTTTAGCTCTTTCAGAATTAGTAGAAAATCTTGAGAAAGCATGTAAAAGAACATATGAATTGGTTGCCGGAACAGAAGAAACTGATGGACTGGCTTCCGGAGCACCAGAAGCTGAATCTGCAAAGAAAAGATCGTTTGGAACAAAGCTATGGGATGTTTTTTCAGCGTATGTATATGTAGCAAGCGCTGGAGTAGAAGTTTTAGAGGCTGCTAAGACTTTAAAACTGATTCGCATGAATGAAAAAACGGAGACCGCACTTGCTTATGTAGAGGCTTCTACAGCTCTCTTTATTGGTGTGGAATGGCTAGCTAAAGATTGGAGGAAAGATCACTCTAGTGATACTCCTGTAGATAAGGTTGTTAGACTTCCTCTAACCAGCGGGTTTTCAGCAATTGCTGGAATTGGCGCTCTAGCTCTTCTTTCTATGGTGTACAAAGAGCGTATGAAGGTGTCCCCATGGGCGTTCCCTGGGCTTTCAGCTGCGATTACTGCGAGTTTTATCGCAACTCATTATAGAGCGAGTTTTCAGGCAGGAAATTCTTAATATTTTTTTTGATTCTGAATAGATGTAGCTTGATGTTAAGTTGTGCGCCTTGTCTATGAAAAAAAGTTTATACAAGAGAGAGTGGTTTGTCATAATTGCCTTTTTAAGCTTCTTTCTCTTGTTTCTCCTGCTTTTTATTCTTAAGAGTTTTTATATAGGTAAGGGTGTCTGAGAGTGGGTGAAAACACTCTTTTACCTTTTCCTTCCAAAGAAAGATTGCATTAAAAGATTGTTTTTTTTACATTGGTTGCCATCTGACAAAATCGGCATTGTGACATTTACAAATTTTGATTGTGAGAAATCAGGTGTTTTGGTAGCCTCTTCGCTTTAACCTTCGTGTAAGGTGGTTTGAGGAGAATCTTCGTAACTTCTATCAAAATGATCTCCTTTTTACTGTTCTTAAGCCTTGATGCCAAAGTGGCCAATCAAAAAAAGATCAGTCAGTAGCGAAAATCTGAGTAAGGGTAAATACGTATGACTTTGAAGTTAATGGGAAAAAAAATTGGGATGACTCACCTTTTTGATGAAAAGGGAGATCTCGTTGTATGTACAGTGATTTTGGCGGAGCCTAATGTAATCGCGCAGGTCAAAACGCAAGAAAATGATGGCTATCAAGCGATTCAGCTTGCAGCGTGTAAAGTTAAGGCGCCTAAAGTTAAAAATGTAACAAAACCTTTGCGTGGACATTTTGCGAAAGCAAGCGTTGAGCCAAGAGATCATTTAGCTGAATCTCGTATGGACGATGTGAGCGAGTACAAAGCTGGGCAAGAGATTACAGTTAGCGCTTTCCCTGAAAGCTCTTTTGTAGACGTTACTGGCGTTTCTAAAGGTAAAGGCTATCAAGGGGTGATGAAGCGTCACAACTACGCTGGGGGGCCAGCCTCTCACGGTTCGGGATTCCACCGTCATGCGGGTTCTACTGGTATGCGTACAAGTCCAGGTCGTAATTTGCCAGGTGGAAAAAAAGCGGGTCACATGGGTGCGGAGCAAGTTACCGTGCAAAATATTAAAGTTGTAAAAGTAGACGAAGAGAAACAAGTGATCCTTTTAAAGGGTGCTGTTCCTGGTTTTAACGAGGGTCTCGTTTACATCTCAAAAGCTATAAAAATATCTGACCTCAAGAAAGCGAAAAAATAATTTTCAGGAGTGGAAGCGTGCCTAATTTAAAGAAATACAATTTAGCCGGTCAGGAAGTTGGAGAGGTAACTCTAGAAGATTCGTTGACAAGTGCAAATAAAAACTTGCAAATGATTAAAGATTATTTGGTGGCTATTAGAGCGAATGCAAGACAGTGGTCTGCGAATACAAAAGGCCGGTCTGAAGTTAACCATACGACGAAAAAGCCTCATCCTCAAAAAGGGACAGGAAATGCAAGACAGGGAAGTTTAGCGGCTCCTCAGTATAAAGGTGGAGGAAGAGTTTTCGGTCCAAAGCCAAAATTTGACCAACACGTTAGAATTAATAAAAAAGAGCGTAAAGCTGCTATCTGTCACCTTCTCGCGGAAAAAATCAAAGCAAATTCACTTGTCGTACTTTCCTACGAACCTATTAAAGCGCCAAAAACTAAAATAGTTCATTCCTTCTTAGAAAGTCGCAATGTTATTGATAAGAGAGTTCTCTTTTTGGGAGAAAATCCATTAAATACCTCTGAAGCTACTTCAGTTAAGTATGATACTCTCGTAAAAAGCCTTCAAAATATTCCTAAAACTCAATTTAAGCTCTTCGCTAACATGAGTGGATACGATGTTGCAGTGAATCAACATATTGTAATTATGGAAGATGCTTTGGAAGAGCTCGTAATGTTACTTAAAACTGGATGTTAATTATGCTGAAGAAAAGTCCTTACGATATCGTCAAATCTCGATATATCACTGAAAAAAGTAGAGTTCTCGAGATGCTTAAAGTGAATTCAAATAATCCATGCGTTAAAAAGTGTGAATCACCTAAGTATGTTTTTCTCGTAAATAAGAAAGCGAATAAAAGAGAGATCGCGGAAGCGGTTGAAGAAATTTACGCTGAGAAAAATATTAAAGTTGTGGGTGTGAACACTATCAACGCAAAGCCTAAAGAAAAAAGGGTTCGTGGAAGACTTGGAGAAAAATCAGGTTTTAAAAAAGCGATCGTCACACTAGCTGTTGGCGATAACATAGAAGAAAAAGTGTAATCGGGAATAGGCTCGCATCATGACAAAAAAATTTCGTCCTATTACTCCAAGTCAAAGACAGCTCGTATTAACGAGTAACGATGAATTGACAAGAGTTGGAGCATCTAAAAAAGCTACTGTGAAACCTCATAAGGCTCTCTTAGCTGTGAAAAAAAGATCGGGTGGTAGAAATCACCATGGCCACATTACTTGCCGTCATCGTGGTGGTGGACATAAAAAATTCTATCGAATCATCGATTATAAAAGAGATAAAGAGAATATTCAGGCGGTGGTTGCATCGATTGAATACGATCCAAATAGAACAGCCCATGTTGCTCTTTTGCACTATGTAGATGGTGAAAAGAGATACATCATTGCGCCGCAAGGCTTAAAGGGTGGAGATATTGTAACAACAAGCGAAACTCCTCCGTTCAATGTAGGTTGCTGCATGAAAATGAAGTTTATGCCACTTGGATCTACTGTGCACAATATTGAACTTATTCCTGGTAAAGGCGCGAAAATGGTAAGATCTGCCGGTCTATCAGCTCAAATTATGGCGAGAAGCGGTGGATATATTACTCTTAAAATGCCTTCAGGCGAAGTTCGCATGGTAAATGAAGATTGCAAGGCAACATTTGGTTCTGTTTCTAATGCAGAAAGAAATTTGAGAATTGAGGGAAAAGCGGGAAGAACGCGTTGGAAAGGAATTAGACCTACAGTGCGCGGAACTGCGATGAACCCTGTTGATCACCCTCACGGTGGTGGTGAAGGTAAACATAACGGATATATTCCACAAACTCCTTGGGCTATGTATACCAAAGGGTTTAGAACTCGTTCGAAGAGAAAATCTAATCAATGGATCGTGAAAGATCGTAGGAAATAAGGGATACTATGGGTAGATCATTAAAAAAAGGACCATTTGTCGATCATCACTTATTGGCAAAAGTTACCAAGCAAAATAACGAAGGAACTAAAAAACCAGTAAAAACTTGGTCAAGACGTTCGATGATTATTCCAGATATGATCGGGCATACATTCGAAGTGCATAATGGAAGAAAATTTATCGCTGTTTTTGTATCTGAGAACATGGTTGGCCATCGTTTAGGTGAATTTTCGCCTACGAGAACTTTCAAAGGTCATACAATGAAGAAAGCGGCAGCTACTCCTGCAACTTCAGCAAGCTAAAAGGAAAATACGATGGATAAAGCAATAGCTAAAACTAAGTATGTAAGAATTAGCCCGAGAAAGGCGAGACTTGCTGCTGATCTCATTCGAGGAATGAAAGTAGAAAATGCAAAAATTCAACTTCAATGTAGTAAATTGAGAGCGGGAAGATTGCTGGAAAAAACTCTTGATAGTGCTGTCGCTAACGCGGAAACACAACTCAACGTGCAGCGAAGAGATTTGAAGGTGGATGAAGTGCGTGTAGATGCAGGTCCTGTACTCAAGCGTGCTAAGTCAAAAAGCCGCGGGGGAAGAGTGCCAGTCATGAAAAGAACGAGTCATTTTACGATTGTTGTAAAAGCGGAATAAATCAAGGGAATATTCATGGGACAGAAAACATCACCAATCGGTTTTAGATTGGCATTTAAAAAGAAATGGAGATCCATTTGGTATGCAAATAAGAAAGAGTTTGGATCCCTTTTACTTGAAGACCAAGAGATCAGAAAGTACCTTCTAGCGAAAGCTTGTTGTCAAGGTACATCCCAGCTCACAATTAAAAGAATGAGCGGAAAAGTTGAAGTTACAATCCATACTGCTAGACCAGGTCTAGTTATCGGTAAGAAAGGTTCTGAAATCGATGTCCTTAAGGAAGAACTGAAAAACCTAACTGGAAAAGAAATTTGGATAGAAGTTGACGAAATCAAGCGTCCTGACCTTGATGCCAAATTGGTAGCCGATGGGATTGCAAAACAAATTGAAAGACGAGTTCCCTTTAGAAGAGTTATGAAAAAAGTTCTCCAATCTACAATGGATGCTGGCGCTGCAGGTGTCAAAGTGCAACTTTCTGGTAGAATTGGTGGTGCTGAGATTGCGCGAACAGAATGGTATAAAGAAGGTAAAATTCCTCTTCATACTCTTCGTGCTGATATTGACTATGCAATGGGAAGAGCTGAAACTACCTATGGATCTATAGGTGTTAAAGTTTGGATAAATAAAGGTGAAGAACAATTAAGCCGAGCAGTAGGAGGCTAACATGGCCTTGATGCCAGTACGTACAAAATTTAGAAAGATGCAGAAAGGTCATCACGCTGGCCTAACAAAAGCTGCAAGTATGGTTGATTTCGGTGAATTCGGAATGCAGTGTTTAGAGCGCGGACGAATTACAAACCACCAAATCGAAGCTTGTAGGGTTGCGATTAACCGCTACTTCAATCGTCGCGGTGATGTTTGGATTCGAATTTTCCCTGACAAATCTGTGTCTAAAAAACCGGCAGAGACAAGAATGGGTAAAGGAAAAGGAGCTCCAGATCATTGGGTTGCAGTAGTACGCCCAGGCAGAATCCTTTTTGAAGTTGGTAATGTGCCGCGTGAAGTTGCGCAAAATGCACTCCGCAGAGCGGCTGCAAAGTTGCCAATCAAAACGCGATTTGTTGAAAGATTAGAAAGAGTGTAATAGAGGCTGATATGCGTAAAATGGATCAATGGAAAGATCAAACAGTTGAAGAGCTAAAAATTTTGCATAAAGAACTTTCGAGAGATGTTTTCGAACTAAACAACGAAATCATGCTTTCTCGTAAAATTGATAGGCCTCACTTAGTACGACAAAAAAAGAAAGACAGAGCACGGATTTTGACGCTCATTCGTCAAAAATCTGGCGTAAACATATAGGGCTAATGTATGAGCGAACAGCTTAAAAATACTCGAAAAGTTAGGGAAGGTGTTGTTCTTTCCAACAAAATGCAAAAGACTGTAACAGTACGCGTTGAAAGAATGGTTACACACCCAGATTTTGACAAGAGAGTGATCAGAGCAAAAAAATATTATGCTCATGTAGATAACAATGATATTCAAGTTGGTCAGCGTGTAAGAATTGAAGAGACAAGACCTCTTTCAAAGCTTAAGCGTTGGAGAGTCGTTGAAGTTGTAGCGTAGGTCAAAATAGAGCGATAAGAAATATTCTGAAGAGAGAGAGATTATGATCCAACAAGAAAGTGAACTTGAAGTTGCGGATAATACCGGAGCAAAGCGCGTAAAATGTTTTAAAGTCCTCGGTGGCTCAAAAAGACGTTATGCAAATATTGGCGATATCATTGTTTGTTCTGTAAAAGAAGCTGATCCTAAAGGGCTTGTTAAAAAGGGTGATGTTGTCAAAGCTGTAATCGTAAGAACGAAGAGCTATATTCGAAGAATTGATGGTTCTCTTTTACGATTTTACGACAATAGCTGTGTTATTATAGATGATAAGTCTAATCCAAGAGGGACGAGAATTTTCGGCCCAGTAGCTAGAGAAGTCCGCGAAGGTGGATTTGTGAAAATTAGCTCTCTTGCGCCAGAAGTGATTTAAACGGAGTGAATGCAAATGAGTAAGTGGATTAAAAAAGGTGACAAAGTAGTTGTTACATCAGGTAATTCGAAAGGCTTATCGGGAAAAGTCCTGACAAGAAAAGTAGATAAGGTTGTGGTTCAAGGGGTAAATATCCGCAAGAAGCACGTAAAGCGCAGATCTCAAGAGCAAACCTCCGAAATCGTTCAGATGGAAATGCCTATTCATATTTCTAATGTGAGTTTGTGTGATTCGAGCGATCGTCCTGTTAAAGTAAAAGTACGCTTGAATCAAGGAATTAAAGAACTATTTTATTTGGATGGAGATAAAGATGTTGTCTTCCGTCAGGTAAAGAAGAGCAAGTAAAACTAGGCAAATATTATGACTACGTCAAGACTACAGCAAAAATATAAGAATGAAGTTAAGAAAGCGCTATTAGAGAAATTTGAATTTTCTAATCCGATGCTAATTCCTGAGCTCAAGAAAATTGTCATTAGCATGGGTGTTGCAGAGGCGACAAAAGATAAAAATGCGATGCAAGATTGCGTTAAAGAACTTGCTCTTATTTCCGGACAGAAACCAATTATCACTAAATCTAAAAAGTCGATTGCGAATTTTAAATTGCGTGAAGACCAACCTATTGGTTTAAAAGTTACAATCCGTCGCAAGAGAATGTATGACTTTTTAGATAGATTCTGTAACATAGTTTCTCCACGTATCCGAGACTTTAGAGGGTTCTCAAAAAAATGTGATGGATCAGGGAACTATTCTCTAGGTCTAGAAGATCAACAAATTTTTCCAGAATTGAATTTGGATGAAGTCAAAAGAACACAGGGTATGAATATTACTTTTGTAACGACTGCAAAAAGCGACGCTGAGTGTCTCGAGCTTTTACTTCAGCTCGGCTTCCCTTTTAAGACAGAGAATGAAAAAGCACAGGGAGATAAAGCATAATGTCAATGAGCGATCCTATAGCAGATCTTTTAACAAGAATGCGAAATGCAAAAGAAGCACAACACCGCTACGTAGATGTTTTTATGAACTCTATGAATGTAGAGATACTTAAGGTGCTAGTTGATAAAGGCTTTATAGAAGCGTTTTTACCTAACGATACAGAGCGTAAAGTACGAGTGTTCTTAAAGTATTCAGAAGGAAGAAAGCCTTTGATACAAGGATTAAAGAGAATTTCTAGACCTTCTTTGAGAAGATATGTGAGCTATAAAAAGATTCCAATTCTTTTCAAAGGATTAGGCGTTGCAATATTGTCTACTCCTCAAGGTGTTTGCGATGGGGAAACAGCTCGTAAGATGAGAGTTGGCGGCGAATTGTTATGTTATATTTGGTAACCAGTAAGAGGTAAAAAGATGTCAAGACTTGGAAAATCACCTATTCCCCTCCCGAAAAATGTAGAACTTAAAGTCCAGAATGGGGAACTACAAGTGAAAGGGCCTAAAGGCACTCTCAAAACAATGCTGCCTGCAGGAATCACTATTACAGTTGATGCTGACAAGGTTGTAGTAATAAAGGATGAAGCTGTAGAACTTCCAAAAACAGCTCATGGTTTTTATAGAGCAACTATAAATAACATGATTGTTGGAGTGTCTAGCGGTTTTGAAAAGAAACTCACACTGATTGGGGTTGGATATAGAGCTACTGTGCAAGGAAGTGTTTTAGACTTGCAACTCGGATTCTCTCACCCAACGCAAGTGAAAATTCCTCCATCTGTAAAAGTTCTTGTAGATAAAAGTACAGCTGTAAGCATTACAGGAATTGATAAACAAGAAGTGGGTCAATTTGCTGCAGTAGTAAGATCTATGCGTCCTCCAGAGCCTTATAAAGGTAAGGGGATTAGATACGAAGGCGAGTATGTGCGTAAAAAGGCTGGAAAAGCTGCAAAAGGTAAAGCAGGGTAATTATGGAAAGTAATGCGAAATACCGTAAATATAAGAGTTTAAGAAGAGCTATTCGTGTAAGAAAGCACGTTAGAGGAACTTCTGAAAAGCCGAGACTGTCAGTTGTCAAATCTAACAAGCACATTTTTGCACAGTTAATTGACGACGAAAAGGGTATTACCCTAGCTTCAATGGGAACTATGTCTAAAGAAGTGCAAGGCAGTGAGCATGCAAAGAAATCTAAAGATGCTGCTAAGATGATTGGAATGAAAATTGCTCAAAAGGCAATGGAAAAGCAAATCACTCATGTAGTGTTTGATCGTGGACCGTTTAAATATCATGGAATTATTGCTGAGCTTGCAAGTGCTGCAAGAGAAGCTGGCTTGCAATTTTAAGGTAGTCAATAAGGAAAAAAGAAATGGCACAAGCGCAAAAAACAGAAGATTTTGATTCGGAATTTGAAGAAAAAGTTCTTTATATTAACCGATGCTCCAAAGTTGTAAAGGGTGGAAGAAAATTTAGTTTCTCTGCTCTGATTTTGGTAGGAGATGGGAAAGGACACATTGGATTTGGATTTGCAAAAGCAAACGAAGTTTCTGACGCGATTAGAAAAGGTACAGAAGCTGCCAAAAAGAATGTTATGACATTCGAAATGGAAGGAACCACAATTCCTCACGAAATTACAGTTGAGTGGGATGGTGCAAAGGTTCTTCTGAAACCTGCTCCTGAAGGGACTGGTGTAATTGCAGGATCTAAAGTGCGTTCGGTTCTTGAACTTGCTGGAATTAAAGATATTGTTAGTAAAAGCTTTGGTTCAAACAACCCTTTAAACCAAGTCCGAGCAACCATTAAAGCCTTAATGAACTTGAGAAATAGAGCGAAAACTTTAGCTAGTAGAGAGGCAAAATGATTACACTTGAAACGCTAACTAACGTATCCCGTCCTAAAAAGAAAGTGCAAAGAGTTGGTAGAGGAATGGGGTCAGGTCGTGGAAAAACGAGCTGCCGAGGTCACAAAGGTGACAAGAGTAGATCCGGATATAAAAGACGTTATGGAAAAGAAGGGGGTCAGCTTCCTTTGTATCGTAAGATACCAGCCAGAGGTTTTACAAACGGACTTTTCCGCTCTGTAGTGTATTCCATTAACTTTACTATGATTGATCAATATTTTGAAGATGGTGAAGTGGTAAGTTTGGAGAGTTTGCAAGAAAAAGGAGTCGCGCCACGTAGAATTCTAGGTGGACTGAAGATTCTGTCTGTTGGAGATCTTACAAAAAAAGTGTCGATTGAAGCACATTTTTACTCCAAGCAAGCTATAGAAAAACTTCAAAAGAAATCGATTGCATACAAAGTTCTCTCTTAGAGAGAACTTTTATCTGAGTGACATTAAAAACCTCTTACTAAAGATCCGGCAATGATAGAAGGACTACTGCGAATTCTCTCGATTCCCGAACTGCGTTCTAGAATTTATTTTACTTTGCTCATGTTGGTTGCATGTAGAATTGGAGCGCATATCCCCGTGCCGGGGATTAACGGAGATGCGGCTGCGGACTTATTCCGCTATGCTACAGGTGGTGGACAGAATCTGTTCCAGCTTATGGATGTGTTCTCTGGTGGTGCGTTTGCACAAATGACAGTAATTGCATTAGGAGTCATGCCCTACATTTCAGCCTCTATTATTATGCAGCTGTTTGTAGCACTGGCGCCTTCCCTTCAAAGAGAAATTAAAGAAAATCCTGATTTAGGAAAGAGAAAGATTAGCAAGTATACAAGGCTCTTTACTGTAGTACTTGCCTTTATACAAGCAGGGCTTTTTGGGAAGTACACTTTCCAATTAAATCTTACAAATCCGGGAATCATTGTTAGTGAAATAGCTGACGTGACAGTATTTGGAGTGCCTTGGCTTTTTTATTTAATCGTTATGTTTACTATGACAGCAGGAACAGTGCTGCTAATGTGGATAGGCGAGCAGATCTCAGAAAAAGGGATCGGAAATGGGATTAGCTTGATCATTACTGTGGGAATCCTATCCTCTTTGCCAGGAACAATTGGATCTGTAATTAGACAACTAAACCTTGATTCTCAACAAACAGGACAGCTCACGTTTTCCTCGCTTGTTGTGCTACTCATCGTTTTTGTGTTTATCATTATAGGAACAATTTTAATCATACAAGCGCAGAGGAAAATTCCGCTTCAGTATGCAAGAAGGATTGTGGGAAGGCACGAAGTTCAAGGTGGCAGCGCCCATATTCCTTTAAAAATTAACTATGCAGGGGTGATTCCGGTTATTTTTGCCTCATCGCTCTTGATGTTTCCAGCGACGATTGGGCAATTTGCAGGGAAAGGCACGTGGGTTGCTCAAATGGCTAACTATCTTTCCCCAGGAAGCTGGTTATATACAATTTTTTATGTGATGCTCATTATATTTTTTACTTACTTCTGGACAGCTACCCAGTTTCACCCAGAGCAGATCGCTTCCGATATGAAGAAGAATGGAGCGTTTATACCAGGGATTAGACAGGGTAAGCCGACACAGGACTTCTTAGAGAAGACAATGAATCGCATCACCTTTGCTGGAGCTATGTTTTTAGCAATTATTGCGGTTTTACCGACCTTAATCGGTAAGGGCCTTCGAGTAGATTCCTCTATAAGTTATTTTTTCGGAGGAACCTCTTTATTGATTCTCGTAGGCGTGGTGCTTGATACGACAAAGCAAATTGAGTCCCATTTGCTAATGAAAAGATATGATGGCTTTATGAAGAGAGGAAGAGGACGTTAAGCTGGTTTAACGTGCTGTCTTCCCAATTTTGAAAATAATTATTGATAGTAAGTTTTGCCGCAGTATTCAAAAGCTTGTGTTTTAACGAGACTTTTGCTAGATTGTTGGTATTTTTTAAAATAAGGAACAGAAATTATGCCAAGAGTGATTGGGATAGATATTCCAGAGAATAAGAGACTAGAGGTAAGTCTTACGTACATTTACGGAGTAGGAAGAAGACTTTCTAATGAAATTATTGCGAAACTCCGCCTTGACCCTAATATGAGAGCTCACAAATTGACAGAAGACGATATCGCGAAAATCAACGCTATGTTGCAGTCTGAGTATGTAGTAGAAGGTGATCTTCGTCGTAAAGTTCAGAATGATATTAAGCGACTTATTAGCATTCATTCCTATCGTGGAATGAGACACCGAGTAGGATTGCCTGTTCGAGGACAAAGAACTCGTACGAATTCTCGCACGAGAAAAGGTAAGAGAAAAACTGTTGCTAATAAGAAAAAATAAGAAATTAAAGAGGAGTTCGACCCTTGGCAAAAATGGAAAATAAAAAAGATGTGGTCAAAAAGACTGCAGCTAAACCCCGAAAAAAGAATTTACGGACTGTTCCAAGCGGAGTAGCTCATGTAAAATCGACTTTTAATAATACCGTGGTTTCAATTACCGACCCTTCTGGCAACGTGCTTTCTTGGGCTTCTGGTGGAAAGGCGAATTTTTCTGGATCAAAAAAATCTTCAGCCTTTGCGGCAACTGTTGCAGCACAAGATGCGGCAAAAGAAGCCATGACGTACGGGATGAAAGAAGTTGAAGTGAATTTAAAAGGTCCTGGAGCTGGTAGAGAATCAGCTGTACGCGGGCTTCAAAGTGCTGGACTTGTTATTACAATCATCCGTGACATGACCCCTGTACCTCATAATGGATGTCGGCCAAGAAAAAGACGCCGCGTATAAGTTATAATCATACTGGAGATAATCCCATAGGAGACTACTCATGGCAGTAAAATATGGCAAGTTTGAGTTGCCTGTAAAAATTAGAATCGAAGAATCGTCGCGAAAAACCAATTTTGCACGCTTTATAGCTGAGCCTTTTGAAAGAGGATTTGGCCATACAGTCGGAAATTCGCTAAGAAGAATTATGTTAAGTTCTCTTGAATCGCCTGCAATTATATCTGTTCGTATTGAAGGCGTTCCCCATGAATACATGGCGATTGAGGGAATCATCGAAGATATGACCCATATTGTTTTAAACTTGAAAACTGCATTACTTCGTAAAATACCTCAAGACGATGAGCAAAGATCTAGAGATCCTAGAATTCTTTCTAAAACAATAGACATTAGTGCGGATCAAATCGAGAAATCAGGCGGGCAATTTCCGGTAACTCTGAAGGATCTTATTCCTTCTTCTGATTTTGAAGTTGTGAACCCAGAATTAGTGATCTTTACTGTTACAAAGCCACTCGTCAAAAAAGTGGAGTTGAGAGTCGCTATTGGGCGCGCTTATGTTCCTTCAGAAAGACATATTATTCCAGATCGCCACACAAATGAAATCGTAATCGACACAGCGTTTTCCCCTGTTCGCCTAGTGAACTATTTTGTGGAAAATACACGTGTAGGACAAGATACTGACTTTGATAGGTTGATTCTAGAAGTGACAACTGATGGGCGTATTACCCCAGAAGAAGCGCTTTCTTTTGCAACGCAAATTGGTATTTTACATTTCTCTGTGTTTGAAGAATTGAACCTGAAGCCGATTACTTTTGATCACGGTGAAGTTGAAGCTAATACAGATCGAGATGCGCTTCTTTCTAAGCTCGCATTGAAAATCAGTGAAATCGAATTATCTGTGCGTTCAACAAATTGTTTAGCAGGTGCGAATATCGAAACGATTGCAGAGCTTGTTGTAATGCCTGAGTCTGAGATGCTTCGCTTTAGAAATTTTGGAAAGAAATCTCTATCTGAAATCAAGTCTAAACTTGAAGAGATGGGATTAAGTCTTGGTATGGATCTAACTAAGCTTGGGATTAATAGAGACAACGTAAGACAGTTCGTAGCAGATTATTTGAATGAAAAAGCAGGAAAGGAAGCATGAGACACAGAAAGCATACATTTAAAATTGGTAGAACATCTTCTCATAACAGATGTTTGATTGCCAACATGCTGAAGTCTTTGATTGAGCATGAGCGCATTGAGACGACTGTCACAAAAGCGAAGGAACTACGTCGTCATGCAGATAAGATGATCACTTTAGCTAAAAAGAATACACTCGCAACACGTAGAAAAGCCATTGCTGAGTTAATGATTACTTATAATCCTTTAACAAGTAAGGAAGCTAAGGAAGTCAAAAAAGGTGATTTATCTTCTCATAATGGAGACAGAAAAGTCATAGGAAAATTATTTTCTACACTCTCTCAGAGATTTTCAACTCGTAACGGCGGATATACCCGTATTGTTCGTTTAGGAAACCGTGTAGGCGATAACGCTGATAGCTGTGTTATCGAGTATCTCCCTCAATAATATTTTATAAGCTTGTTCCCAATCCGGGAACAAGCTTACTTTCGTTCTCTATACCCTGCATTTCTTCTTTACTTTCTCCTTTTTCTAGTCTATCATTTACGAAAACTTTACTTTTATAAATCATATTATCCCAATTTTTGGAGGAATACAAGACGATGAAAATAGCTATTAACGGATTTGGACGTATTGGACGATTAGTATTTCGCACGATCATAGAAAAGTTTCCAGACATTCAAGTTGTTGCGGTGAACGACTTGGTGCCTGCTGATAATTTAGCCTACTTAGCAAGACATGATTCAGTTCATGGAAGCCCAACTTTTACAATTAAAGCGGAAGGAGACAATCTTTCTGTGAACGGAAAAACAGTGCTTGTTTTTTCTGAAAGAGACCCTGCCCAGCTTCCGTACAAAAAGCTAGGCGTTGACTATGTGATCGAATCTACAGGGTTCTTCACTGATGGCAAAGATGCTGCAAAGCATCTCGAAGCTGGAGCGAAAAGAGTGATTATCACGGCGCCAGCGAAAGGAGAAGTGCCTACTTTCGTTATGGGAGTCAATAACGAATCGTACAACCCAAAAACAGATTTTATCGTTTCTAATGCATCTTGCACTACAAACTGTTTAGCACCACTTACAAAAGTTCTTTTAGACAACTTTGGTATTGAAGAAGGATTGATGACAACAGTTCATTCTCTCACTTCTACACAGCCAACAGTTGACGGTCCTTCTAAAAAAGACTGGCGAGGTGGAAGAGCAGCAAGCATTAATATCATTCCTTCTTCTACAGGTGCTGCAAAAGCAGTTGGCCTTTGTATCCCACAAGTAAAAGGAAAATTAACCGGCATGGCTTTCCGAGTTCCTACAGCTGATGTATCAGCGGTAGACTTAACTGTTCGCTTGGCAAAAGACACTTCTTATGACGAAATCTGCGCTGCAATGAAAAAAGCCGCTGACGGATCCATGAAGGGAATTTTGCAATATTGTGAAGAAGAAGTTGTGTCTAGTGATTTTATTGGTTCACATTATTCTTGTGTTTTTGATAAAGGTGCAGGTATCGCATTAAATAGCCGTTTTTATAAACTTATCGCTTGGTATGATAACGAAATGGGATACTCAAATCGAGTCGTTGATCTACTTCGATATATGGCGTCCAAAGAATAAGAATTGAGAATAGTAAATTTTAACAATGGAAAAATTACGTGAATTTTACACGAGAACCCATCATTGAAACAATCATCACTCCCAAAGACGGTTATAAGATCGTCGTGCGTAGCAGCAAGGGAAGTGGACAAGAAGAATATAGCGTTGATGCTGTGGAAGTGGTCTCTTTTGGAAATTCCTTTTTCTTTCGGTGTTTAGAGCGTCCGAAATGTTTTTTAGTACCGGTAGCAGATTATGAAATTATCGAAGCTAAAGAAACAAAGGTTGTTTTGAAAAACATCGCAGTAGAAAGAGCGATTAAAATTGGCGGAGGGCGTGAAGCTCCCCACAAGCCACAACGAGAGCAAGTAGCAGAAAAAGCGCATGATACAGAGGAGTCTGTAGCTGAAGAGACAGAACAAGCGTCTTCAGAAGCTCCTTTAGAGCATAGAAAAAGAGATAGAAAAAGAAATCGTCGTCGCCGTCCTTCTGATGAAAGAGGAGAGCCGCGGGATTCTCGGCAACAAGAAGGACAACCTGGTAGAGAGGTTCGCACCCCTGCTGTGAAAGCAGACCAAGGAGGTGCCCCGAGTGATGAAACACCAGTTTCATCGCCTACCTTTAGCACACTTTTTCCTCCGCCGACTACTCTCATTTCAGAAACGATCAGTCGATATTCTGAAGCAGGTTTTCTTTCCAAACCCATAAAAAAAGAAGAAAGTACTTCTCAGGGTCAGGAAGAGAAACCAACTGTTGAAACATTTGTAGAAGAGAAAAAAGATATCCTTCATGAGCATATGGTAGAGGAAAGCTCGCTTGAGCAAGATTCATCTTACCCTTCTGATTTAGAAGATTCAGAAGAGCTCTTTACGAAAGAAAAAAAACAAGCATCTCATGAAGAACAGGAAGATACTGTTAAATCAGAATCCGCTCCTCATAAAAAATCAAATACTGAAGATGACATTCTGTAGAGCAATTGACTTGCCTCTAAATGGTTTTCTGTAGTAGCATATTTTCTCCCAGACGAACTCTGGGAGAAATTTTCATCCACGCTCGGATGGTGGAACGGTAGACACTAGAGACTTAAAATCTCTTGGGGGCAACCCCGTGCAGGTTCGACTCCTGTTCCGAGCAACTTTAATAATCAATCACTTAAGGGTTGGTTTGCTATGATCGATTGCTCCATGTTTATCCAAATGCTCCAAAAATGCTCCAATCCATTACTAAAAATGGCTAAAAAGTGCATTGGTTTTGGCATTTGTTGCAATCGGAGGTAAGATTTGGAAGAAAAGACAACAGGCGAATTATTGCAGGAGCTAAGTGAGATTGTTGAGATATTAAAAGTGAGTTTGCCGAAAGAAGCTCCGCTTTTTTTTTCAAAGGCGATCGATCCTTGTAGAGCTCTGCATTTACGAGAGGCTTGTTTTCATAGAGTTACAGAACTGGCTGAATCGGCTTATGAAGCATTCCTTAAGAAAAATACAGTTGTAGGATACATTCTTTTACGCTCCATTATGGAGACAGTAGCGCTGTTCTGGTATTTTTATGATAAGATTACTGATGCAATAAAGACGCAGGATGTGCATCGCATTAGAGAGATGCTAAGTAAAGCTCTTGCAGGAGCAAAAGCAGCAAAGGCAAAAGAAGCTGGATGGTCTCTTGATCCAGTACATATCTTAAAGTTAATCAGACATGTTGCTAAAGCAACCCCTCCTTTTGAAGATCATTATGATTTTCTTAGCGAGGTTGCTCATCCGAATGCAGCCGGGCTTATTAGTGCATACGTTAAGAATGACTGGGATAAAAAAATTGCTTATTTTGGCAAAGAGCATGGCAAGTTAGGAAGCGTTTTAGCTTTTGATCTAGGAGCTTTAATTGTCATTTTAAATAGTTTCATGGATCTATATGATAGATCGGCGCAACAGCTTGAAAAATTTCAAGAAATCTGTGAAGTGGTTTTGAGTAATGCAGATATAAGCTAGCTATATCTTGTTTATTCAGGTTCATTAGGTTTTTGCTCATAAAATCTATGTACAATTTTTAGCGGTTCTCCCTTTTTTGTCAGGCAATGAACTTCCCCCCAGCAGGGTTTTATAGCCCAGTTTTGCACATCTCTTTGAGCATCTTCAAGAGAGCTTTTCATTACAGAAAGTCTAGTGGTTATAGTTTGAAAATCATCGCAAGTAAAGCAGATAACCTTTTTGCAATGACCGTCCATTTGTTTTCCTAGGGTTGCAAAGTGTATAAGTTCTCCATCACATAGATCACTATTGGGGTGATAGGGTTTATATTGTGAAAGGAATTGTTTTGCTCGGGTATATTGAGGGTGCTTTTTATCTTTTGCAATAGCCTGTGTATATGAATAGTATCTGCTATCTATCAACCGAGCGAAATTTAAATCATATCCTTTAATAAATTTGTCATGAGAAAAAGCAAAAAGTGAATCCGTCCACAGAGTTGATTTTTGGAAGGAGGATAGAGAGTTTGTTTTTGTAGTTGTTGCAACGTTTATAAATGGAAAAGTTGCAATCAAATTCCAGACTAAAGATCTGGCGAAAAGATTTTTATCAAAACAATTTGAAAGGTGGTCATAATATTGCGTTAGTGTTTTTTGCTTCAATTCACTACCTGCAGAACTTGTGGCATAAATGCTGATTTCTTCCTGTAATTTATGTAAAATAGAGGAAATGTTGAGATCTTTTATTTGTAAAACTAATTGAGTTAAAAGAAGCTCTAACACCTCTAGGAAGTTTGCAATTTTTTGTTTTAAAGAATCGTCTTGTTGTTCAAGATAAGGCAAGTGGTGCGTAAATAACTGCACAAAGTTTTTTATGGTTTCATATTCTTGACTTTTTAGTAGTTCTTTTAATATCTCACCCAACCCAATTCTTTCTAGCAGGACAAAAGGGGAGAAAATAATATTGCATCCATTAAGAATGTCAATTTGAAATTTTTCACATTCATTGATGAATCCATTCCAATCATTTTCAGTTCCTTTTTTGGTAAGTCTTTCAAAAGCGTTTGAGTCAAAGTATACGTTTATGGTGTTCATATAAACTCCAATTCTATTGAGGAATTTCTTAGATAAAAATCACTTGTTGTAAATTTTATCCAATTCTAATAAAGTCTTGACTTGTTGTCAAAAGGAGAAGATGCATGGCGACTATCAAAAAGAGAGTGGGTAAAGATGGAAGAGCAACCTATCATGTGAGAGTTAGATTAAAAGGACAGGCTCTTCAATGTGGAACATTTCCTAATATTACTAAAGCTAAAGAGTTCATTCAAGCAACAGAAGCTGCAATGAAGGAAGGACGCTATTTTAAGATTGCCGAAGCACGTAAACATACTCTATCGCAATTGATCGATCGGTATATTACAGATGTTTTACCGCGCAAACCTAAAAGTCAATTTAAACAACATGCACAGCTTTTGTGGTGGAGGAAAAAAATAGGCCACTGCATTTTGAGAGATGTAACGCCTTCTTTGATAGCTGAATGTAGAGATTTTTTACTACGTGGTAAAACAGTGAGAGGTGCAATTCGTTCCCCTTCTACAGTTGTGCGATATATGGCTGCGCTAAGCCATGCTTTTACTGTAGCCGAAAAGGAATGGCAGTGGGTTGATGATTCTCCTGTGGCAAAAGTATCTAAACCTCAAGAGCCCCGAGGAAGAGTTCGCTTTTTGGATGATGATGAAAGGCTTCGATTGTTGCAGGCTTGTAAAGAGAGCTCAAATCCCTATCTATATATAATTGTCGTTTTGGCTTTGTCTACAGGTATGAGACAAGGTGAGATCATGGGTCTTACCTGGAAAGATGTTGATCTAGAAAAGGGGCGTATCGTTTTGCAAGAGACAAAGAATGGGGAAATAAGGGTCGTTCCTCTTGTAGGGCATGCTTTAGAATTGCTTAAAGAATTTTTTAAAATACGCCGTTTGGATACTTCTTTGCTTTTTCCTGGAAAGGACCCTCAAAAAATTGCTGATATCCGATTTGCTTGGGAGAAGGCTTTAAATGACAGCTTTATAGTAAACTTTCGATTTCATGACTTGAGGCATACTTTTGCTAGTTATTTAGCCATGAGAAAGGCTACTCTAATAGAGTTAAGGACCCTCCTCGGACACAAGTCGGCAAGTATGACAGTGAGGTATAGTCACTTGTCAGAGGCTCATGGTGCCGTTGTTGTGGGTAACATGACTCGGGAGATTTTTGGAGCCTTTGAAGACACAATTAAAAAAGAATAGGAAGTATGAACAATACTCACTTTGAAGAACAAATCAAATTGGTTTTAGAAGACTCAGAGATAGATGAAAAACAGGCTTTTCTTCTTTTTAAGGATCTGTGGTCGCTATGCAGAGATCAAGCTTCAAAAAGCAATAATAGCGAAAGTTTTTTAAAGCCATTGCTTTCACAGTTTAGTAAAGAGACGTATGAAATGCAGACAAAAATTAAAACGTTTTCGACTTTCTTGAAAGATGTTCCTCTTATGATTGCTTTAGGATACTGGATTAAAGGTATTCTCAATATGGATGAGTTCTGGCGTAAAAAATATTTTCAAGGAATTAAAAATCTATTAGAAATGAAAGTTATTCACTTTGTCAATTACGAAGGAAATAATCTCACTCTGGAAGAATTTCGAAAAATAGGACATCAAGAAATTATTGAAAATATTCGCTGTGCAAAAGAATGGAGTTTTTTTCAAAAAGAAGAAGCTGTTCAATCATATCTGCAATTTTCTCATAGCTTAGCGAGAGATACGCTGAATTTTGTGCCTTCAGGATATGATCCCGATAGAAATCGTACATGTAATCGTTTTATTCAATATGAAGACTTTTTGGAATTTGTACAGCATCTCTCCGTAAGAGATGCTTTGATTGCAAAGTTGATTTATTTTGGAGCCCCTTCCATTGAAGAGATCCTTTCTTTGAAAATAAATGCCATTAATTCTAAAAAGTACTTAATCTCCTTCAAGAAAAATGAAGTGGTATTTCCAAAACATTTGATCGGAGATTTAGTTTCGTATCTTCAAGAGAAAAGTGATCAACGAGAACTTATGTTTACAAATGTTAGAGGTTCTGAAGTCGAGAGAGCTCATCTCAATCATGCATTTTCAAGAGCATCAGAAAAAATCTCTTCTCGAAAAAAAATTACTCCGGGAAGTTTACTGAAGTTGAAAAACGAAATTTCTTCTGGTGTATAGAAAAAATCTACACATGTAAGTAAAATATTTAGATTTATGTTGTCAAAAAAAGTCCTATGACTTTACTATTTGGTGCAAATCAGAGATGTTGAGACGTCCTGATAAACATCAAAAAATTTAATAGGAGAATTTTTATGACAAATCAATCTTTTCAAATTTCCCAATCCAAATTCCTAACAATTCGTGAATTCTTACATGATAGAAGTTGGCCAACCATATCGAGCATTCGTTACTACATTTTTTTCAACAAATACGGCTTTGCAGACAAATGTGTACGCCGCATAGGTCGCAAAGTGCTGATAGATCTACTAGCATTTGATCAATGGTTACAGGAACAGGCTAAGTGAGGTCATATGAAAGTCTGCAATAAATTTAAAATGGATCGTGGAGTCACAGTTTTTAGAATTTGTTGGAACGCAATTTTCATCAAAATTCTAGAAAAGAAAAAACCCTACGTTGTAGCGCAGGGCAATCCTTCTAAATCGGTCACAACTTGTAAAAGCAACTCATTTAAGAAAAGAACTAAAATAGATAATATCAAATCCATTAGTAAAAGCAAGTGAAAATACCTATGAAAATTCAAATGCCCTCTGGGAGGGCAGAATGAAAAAATCATAGATTTATCTTTAAAAACCCGAGGAAAGAGTTCTTCGGGTACATCTTGTCAAATAGAGGAATAGGAAGGAAGAATTCTAGAAGACTTTTTAACAACAATGGATAAAGTTGAAAAGGCTGCTGGGTTTCTTTTTCCTCGTTGAATAAATTTTTCCGGTCTGTTATTCGAAGATAAAAGGAGAAAAGCAATGCTAGATCAAGAAATATTGGTAAAGTGGTTTATGTATAGCCTCTTCGTAACTCTTCCCTTCTTTTTTGTATTTTTGATATTTTTTAACATTTTCCCAAAAAGCAAGGTGACACTAAAATTTCCCACTGTCTCGATTTTTGCCTTTATCCTTTCTGTCGTAGCTTGGGGATGTTTGGGAACCATTGTTTTGGTTCGTGCTGAAAAAAGTTTTTCTTTGGCTCTTACTGCTGCATTGACTACTTTCGTTCTTTTTGTTGCTTTGCCTATTCTTCTTCGGTGTTATACCAGAACGGGCAACAAATCTTTTCTTTTCTCTACATTGGGTGTAGCAGTAGTTTCTACTATAGCAATAGCATTTTCAATTTGAAAAGAATATTTTCTAAAAGCGATCGATAGGTTTTTACATCCAAACAAGCCCTTTCAAGAGAAAACTCGCTTAATAAATTATCAGATGTTTGATTGTCGTTAAAGCTCGATAGAGCTTGGCTGGGGTTTCTTTTTCCTAATTGAGTAAATTGTTCTATCTTGGTATGGAGAAAAGAAAAGAGGTGGTTCTTATGTCTCCTTTGCTTCCTTTACAATTAGTGACCTTAATCATGGGAATGACGAGCATTTTCTGTGCGCTTTGGAATTTGTCTAAAAAAGGAAAAATGAAAAATTTTTTCAGATACGCTTATCAATTGTCTGTTATTTTCATGTTTTTTTCTTTATTTTTGGGCGGAGTTGTCTTAGGTTTTTTCTTGAGTATTAAGTAAAGAGGGGTAGCTCATGTATACAGACTATTTGTTGCCTTGGCAATTACTTGTTCGAGAATGTTTTATTTGTGGTGCAGGTGCAGTATTTGTAGCTTTCATTGTTTGTGGCGTGTTTTCCAAGCGTCTTAAAAAGAACAAGGCGATAGAAAAGCTTTCTCATGGACTATTTTGGGCCTTTCTTTGTGTTCTTACCGCATGGGTTTCTCTAGAATTTTTCTTCTTGGTGAGTTCTGCCATGAGCTATATTTTCGGAATACTAGCAGCAGTTGTTGTCGTCAGTTCCATTGTGGCTTTCTTTGCGTTCATTGTAACAGCTATAGAATCTAAAAATGATTGGAGTAACATTTCTTGGGGAATTGTGTTCGCTGTTTCGATTTTTGCAGTGCTTTTTCTTTATTCAAAAAGCTCGGATATTATTGGCGGTAATGGTTCTTATTTCCTTCAGGGGTCTCCTTTTCTGTAATCGATTAGAAAGACACTAGGTTTTTTGGCTTACAGTGTTTCTCATTTACTGGATTTGCGAACCAATTTTTATTCTAAAAAGTCTAGAGATTTTGCGTAGTTAACTAGGTGCTTGTAGTTTTTTTCTGCGTATAAAAGTTATCAGACCTTCTGAAGATGATTTGTTTTTTGTAAGACTTTTTTTAAATTCGAAAAAAACATAATCTGTAAAACAAACTAGGAAGGGGAGGGTAAAATGCTGGAAAATCTCCATAAGATGTACAAGAAAAACCCAGTATGGGCCTATGTTGTCCTCTTTTTGTCAGGGTCTATACTGATTTTAATTCCAAAAATCCTTTTTTTCTCATCCCAATCACCAGTTGAGTCGTCTGAACCTCTCTCGCGAATAAAATTACTGTTGCCGTTTCTTATAGGATGCGGAATTGGCATCATGTTTCTCTCTAAAACGATTAGATCAAAGCTTTTTTCTAAAAAATCGGAGCTCAATGTATCGGAATGTTCAACCAAACCAAAAAGCCTGCCGATAGAAGAAAAGAATGTAGAATCAAAAACCTATCAGCAGATTTTAGATGAGATGGGAGAATATTTATGGACATTGAAAAAATACAAATTTTGGACAATAGGATGTCTTGTTATCGCATGGGTAATTGTTTTCATAGGAAGATGGTTTGATATCGGTTCACACAATCCTGCTGCTTTTACAAGCGTGGTATTTTTATTCGCTTTGTTGATAGGCACAAAAGACTTAGAAAAGGAGAGTGAAGCAGATACAAACGTTGTTAGATGTGTTCTTCAAGGGTTGAAATTTGAAAAACGTTTAAACTCTAAATCAAATTATTTACAAAGCTTTGCCAAACAGTATGAAGGATTTGGCATGTTTCTGTTTATGTTTGTACGTATATCTCCAACTCTTATGATTGTATTTTCTCTTTTCAATGCCGGGCTCGCTCACTTCCTTGTAGCTTATTTAAGCCCACAGGTCATGTATGGTGGAATGGGAATAGGATTAGGTCTGATAGGGTTATTTCTGGGAAATGTGGCTTGTGGGCCCTATAGGCAGTTATTAGAAAAAGTGAAACATTGTTCTCCATAAAGTCTGCCCTCGTAAAGCGATGGGCTTGAATGATTGGGAGCGGCCTAAAGGGCTGCCAAAGATATAACCTCATTCTATAGGTTTGACGGTTACAAGCGTCTCGAAGGCACCACTAGTATTAAAACGCTCCTTTCTCGCAGCCTTGATTAACGTCAAGCTACTCTGTTTGATATACATTTTTATCTATGCTTCTTCAAAATCCACATTTGATACCGCATACCCTTGAGTTCATAGTCTTTGTCTTCATGATTCTTGATTCTTGATTCTCTAATCATTTCATCAGTAAGCGTTTGATTGTAAGTCTGTTAAAAAGATTTAAAATCAACATAAGTAAATTTTTTTTAAT